>PIVT01000039.1 GCA_003353845.1 Pseudomonadota bacterium
GCATATGCGTCACCATTTTGCCCCTTCTGATCGGATATGCCTTCGGGCGAAAAGTGCTGAAAATACACCCCGTATTATTACTTGGAGGGATTACCGGATCCATGACCAGCGGCGCTTCCCTCAGTGTGGTTACAAAAGCTGCAAATAGCTCTATCCCTTCGCTTGGCTACACGGGTGCTTATGCTTTTGCCAATGTCCTTTTAACCATTGCTGGCAGTATTATCTTGTTCTTTTGAATTGGGAACACATAACCCGAGGGGTTAATTCCGACTCTGAACACGGATTTCATCCAGATACCCTCTTCTACGCGTCTAATTCAGGTTCCTTCGGGGTCCCTCTCCCCTCTTTGTTTTTTCTTCTATCTCATGGACCTAACGGCGTGCTACTCTGGAGGATACGATAGGAATAGCATTAGAAACAGCGCCTTAGGGGAACTCCAAGGTGCCAGTAACCTTGGGGAGAACACCATGACACGCAGGCCATTATTCAACACATCGATTCTTCAAGAAGCGGCTTCCACCCTTCCGAGCCAGAAAGTACTCGTCCAGTCGCAGGATACGGCGGTGGGCACTGCACTCGCGAGCATGCAATACCTACACCTCAGCGCGGTGATCGTCACAGCCACCGGCCGCGAAAACTCGCCGATCATCGGTATCTTTACCGAGCGCGATGTCTTGCATCGCGTCATCGATCAATATGGGGACCTGTCCCTTTTACCCCTAAATGACGTGATGACACCGGATCCCATCGTTGGAACGCAAGACAGTACCCTGGCCTGGCTGCTCCATTGCATGAGTCACAAAGGGATGCGGCATATTCCCATTGTAGATGAGAATAGACATCCCCTCTACGTGATCACCGTGCGCGATATCATGGAACTTCTCGTGGAATCCTTCCCACCTGACGCCATCCAATAAACGATCCGTTTACCCTGCTCCAATGGCACACTACTATTGTTGTAGATGCTTGAGGAGAGAACGACATGGGACGGCTCGAAGGAAAAGTAGCCATCGTGACGGGGGCCGCGCGGGGTATCGGTGCTGCGACGGCCCGGCTTTTTGCGCGCGAGGGCGCTCGCGTTCTCATCGCGGACCGCCGGGATGACGAGGGCCAGGCCGTCGTTAAAGAGATCAAGGAAGAAAACCCCGGTGCCGCGCAGTATGTCCATCTGGACATTACTTCAGAGTCGGAATGGCAGGAAGCTGTTGGCTTTGGCGTACAGGAGTTTGGGGGCATCGACATCTTGGTCAATAACGCGGGCATCATTCGCATTGCTCCGCTGGTTGAATGCTCCCTCGAGATGTTCCGCAAGGTGTTGGACACAAATCTCATCGGTGCGTTCCTGGGCATGAAGGCCGTCGTCGAGTCCATGAAAACGCGAGGCGGTGGATCCATCGTCAACTTCTCGTCGGTTCAAGGATTCGAGGGCCGTTACGGCATGCCTGCCTATACCGCTGCAAAGTATGGAATCCGCGGGTTGACGAAGACGGCGGCTATCGAGTTGGGGCCGCTGGGGATACGGGTGAACACACTCATGCCGGGCCCGACAAAGACGACGATGACCCAGCGGAAAGGCTGGACCGATGCGGATTACGACGCGGCCTATGGGAAGTATCCCCTGAGTCGAATGGCAGAGGCGTCCGAGATCGCGCAGGCGGTACTGTTTCTCGCGAGTGATGAGTCCTCATTCTGCACAGGTGCAGATCTCGCTGCCGACGGAGGAGTTTCGGTGGGGAAGCCACGCGACTAGCCCCTCGCAAGACTCCACACTGAACGGTTATTCGGTGGCGGGGCCCTTCAGCCGATCGATGACTTCACGGTAGCGGGCTTCGGTTCGTTCCAAAACCTCATCCGGTAGCGTTGGCCCAGGAGCCTTCTTGTTCCAATCCAGTGTCTCAAGGTAGTCGCGGACGATCTGTTTATCGAAGCTCGGCGGGTTCACTCCCGGCTCCCATTCGTCGGCGGGCCAGAAGCGAGACGAGTCGGGTGTGAGTGCCTCGTCCATGAGGACCAACTTATTGTTCTCATCGAGGCCGAACTCAAACTTCGTATCGGCGATCAGAATGCCACGCGCGCGCGCGTGCTCTGAAGCCAACTGGTACAACGCCATGGTCATATCTCGCACTTGGTTAGCGATGTCTTCGCCTGCCAACTTCACGGTCTCTTCGAAACTAATGTTCTCATCGTGCTCGCCAGGTGCCGCCTTGGAGGAAGGAGTGTAAACGGGCTCGGGCAGTCGCTCTGCAATTTGAAGTCCCGGCGGAAGCTCGATGCCACAGATCGCGCCAGTCTTCTGGTAATCCTTCCAGCCAGAACCGATGATATAACCGCGCACGATGGCCTCGACGGGGACGGGCTTCAGCTTGCGCACGAGCATGCAGCGCCCTTCCGCTTGAGCGAATTCCTCGGGGTCCGGCAGGACCTCTTCGAGTTTTCGATCACTCAAGTGATTGGGAATCAGGTCCTTGGTTTTTTCGAACCAGAAATCAGAAATACTCGTCAGCAGTGCACCTTTGCCTGGAATCGGCGAGGGAAGGATGACATCGAAGGCGGAGAGGCGATCCGTGGCGATGAACAAAATATGGTTGTCCCCGACGCCGTAGAGATCACGCACCTTGCCGCGGTGAAGTAATGGGAGGGATTTGATGTTTGTCTCGAAGACAGTCTTCTGCATGATGTTCATCCTAAGAAGGTGAGAGGAACTTGGGTTTCGCCGAGGATTGGATAAATAATGTGGCCCGGAAGTTCAATGGAAAGCTTCAAAAATCTCTATGTAGGAACCCTGGTTGGCGCTGAGATCAAATGCCCTGTAGCCGATGATTCCAAGCCACAGCGGATTGATGATTGACTCCGGCGCCTTGAGGGCTCGCAGGCTAGTCCAGCTCACTGGCAGCAATTCGTTCAAGAGCTTGTACTCGAAGCTGTTCCGTTGAGTCAAAGTAAGTTGTGCGCAGTTCGTTGACGAGGGAAGCCTTTTCGAATTCGCTTAAGCGCGGGTCACTTTTAATGGCTTCAGACTCCTCATTGTAGGCAGCAACGCGCTCGTTCCAGACCTTGTGTTTCTCATCGAGATCCGCCAGGCGCCAAGCCGCCTCCTCTCCCAACGCGTCCGCGCGCAGCTGCCAGACATCCTGATCCGATGCACCCTCTTCCCGCATTAAAGAAGCAATTCGCGCGGTCTCGGCTGGAGCCAGGCTGTCAATGATTCGGCTGCGCTGCTGAGGATTCAGTTCGGCTTCAATTTCCATGACCCGATCCCACTTCTCGGCTTCACTGAGGTCTGGATCCCGGACAACCTCCCAGCGCTCGAAGGCGCTCTGGGCATAGCGCTCTTCATCTGCAAAGAGTTCATGAGCGAGTTCCTCACCAAATGCCTCACTGCGAAGCTTTGAGACACGCTCGAAGGCTTCTTTGAAGTCTGCGGCCTCGCCCCCCGTCAGCATCATCTCACTGGCGCCGGCGCGGTAGTCGAGAAATTGCTGAAGGAAGGCGTAAGCCTCCGCCGCTGCCTCGGGAGGTAAGGCATCGATCTGCAGTCCGATGCGCGCAAGAATCACCTCAGTTGGCTCTTCCCCTAGTGCGGTGAAAAAGTATTCGAAAAGCCGAAGTGCGTTTTTGTTGGCAATGAAGTGACCCCGCGCATCTAGCTCCAAAGCACCGTCGACATCAGTGCCCTCTAGCGATGCTGGGAAACTGATTAGCGCAAGTGCCCGAGCTCTGTCCGCGTCAAGTTGAAGATCGGATGCCAAGCCCCCTGGTGGTACAAGGCTTCCCTTGAAACTCTGTGGCAGCTGAGAGCTGCTTGCACCGAGCGCACGGGTTTTGTCTCTGCCCGCCGTGTCCCGTGAAGTGGCGATTGCCACGGCAAGGACCAGTAGCACTACACAACCAGCCCCCCCGGCGATGATCCGGTTTAAAGGAACAGTGCGCACCTATTAGAGCCCTGCGTTTTTCAATCGATTTGCATGTGCGCGAAAGATGGCCTTGGGATTTTGCTCCGCAATGGGAACCAAGCCGAACATCAAGTTCACCTCATCAACATGGTTATGCCAATAATTATCACGGATCACTTTGCCCAGATGGGAATCACATTGCCCCACCAAACCGTCGTTGGGGCCATTGATCAACGGGGCTGTAAAGAAGAAAATCCAATCCGTGAAATCGATGAAGGTCGTTACGACGCCCACCCCACTCCAAGAGTAGACACGGATGCCGTTCTCCACATAGGGCCCCTCGCCGCAGGCTTCCGTGGGCAAACCGATGCCGTAGTTCGCATTGAAGGCTGCGACACCCTCGGCGGTGAAGGCCTCAGCCATGGCTTCCGGGTCGTTGGCATAGGGGGTGCCAGAAAGAAACGCGATCAAGTTTCCCAAACCACCGATGAAAGCGAGAATGGCAGGGTCGCTCTCCTCGCCGAAAGCTTCGATGATACCACTGCCGTGCGGACCTCCGATGCTGGTGATCGAAGCCACGAGATCGGGCCGTACCGTCGCGACGTAACGCGCATCCAGGGAACCCTGACTATGCCCGAAGATGTTGACCTTGGATTTTCCTGTGGTGGCCAGGATCGTCTCGATCTGTTCGATCAACTGTTCACCGCGCGCCTCGCTGGAATTCACCGGACTGACAGCCGTCACGTAAACGTCGGCTCCTCCGTCTTCCAGGGTATCTACGAGCCCGGGCCAGTAATCAATGACGCCGAGCATGCTATCGAAGCCAAGCAGGCCGTGAGCAAGAACGATGGGGTGCTTGGTCTTGGTGTAGGTCCACCACATCAACTCCTCCAAGAAGCCCGCTCGGACAGCGCTGGCCGTCGAGAGTACGATGCCTAACACAAGTACAAGTCCCGTGATACGTCGGTTCTGTTTGCCCATGAATTTCCCCCCCTTACGATGATCGCTTTACTTCCCCTGGAGTTAACCACTCTACCTTAAGATCCATCAATCCCAAAGACATGAATACGGGAGAAAAACTGGAAAGTTTGCGAGTACCAGATAATCTTCGGCAAGAGTGAGATCGTCGGGGGCTCGGAGTAACGTGATTTAGAGAAAAGGAGATGGGGATGACACGAATTGGAATGGCGCTCGTCACGGTAGCGCTTGGTGCGGTGATGCTGGGAATGCCTATGATCGCTTCGGCGGAACTCTACCGATACGATGACGAAAATGGCAAAAGACATGTCGCCAACGACATCAATGACGTGCCTGTCCAGTTCCGTGAAGCCGCCCTTGCTGACTTAAAGGCCCGAGGAAATGGCGATACCCTGACTATCACCGATGGGGATGACTCTAAACTGCCCAGCAAAGCCACGCCCTCCGCTCCCGCCGCCACCACGCTTACAGAAGACCCCGCCCGCATTGGCGGGTACGACCGCTATTGGTGGAAAGAGCAGATGGAGAAGAAACAGGGACGGGTCGATGAGGTGCAGCAGGCACTCGACATCAAAAAGAGTGGGCGCCAGAAGGTATCCGATGATATTAGCGGCAAGGCCGGACCGGGTGGGCCCAAGGTCGACGACTCTGATTCGCGCGGCTTCGGTCGCGCTGGACTCAGAGACGAGGATATGACTGTGGATAAACTGGAGGTGTTGCTGGCAGAAGCCGAGGGAGACCTTGATGAGTTCAAGCAGCGAGCACGACAAGAAAACGTGCCCCCGGGTTGGCTGCGCTAGAAAATGGGATCTCGTGGAAACGCATGGGCCACTACGCAAAGGAACGCAAGCGCAATCAGCACGGCGGTCCTGGTTGTCGCCTTGGCGCTTTGGGGCCTGTATCAAGGAGTCAATCGACCTTCCTTTGTGAGTCGAGAAAACATAAGAGCGGTTGTGATTCGAATCGATACAGCGTCTAGTGAGGGTGCCGAGCAAGTTGCCACAAATTCAAAGGTTCAATCCCTAGAGGTACGGCTGCCTGATGGAGAAGTCATCCCTCTTAAAATTGGGATAAGCAAGCGAGCGCCTCTCAAGGTTGGGGACTCGATCCCAATCATTCAAGAACTCTATGATGATGATTCAAAGATGTACGTAATTGACCACCAGGAATGGAAGGTCAACTCTTGGGAATGACCCCTGGCGATGCGGGCCCCTTCTCCAGGTAGTCAGCCACCCAGGTCATGATCATTTGATAAAACCCCTGCGCTCTTGCTGTGGAATCCTCTTCGCTAACACCATCGGGTTCAGCCTTGCAGGCCCAATGCACTCGGCATCGATCCCCGTCGAGTTTAAACACCTGCGCGCGTGCCGTGTAATTTTTTGCTTTCAGGAATTCCACTTCGGGAACGGAATAATCCAAGATCATGTTTTCGTGGTCAATGGCATCTAAGCGTTCATGCAGTTGGGGAAGTCCGGGAGCGGTGACATGCCGCACCATCCCCACGCCTTCGCCTTCCAATTCGACTTTCTCCAATGCGGGGATCCAACTGATATCAGCGAAGTTGGCGAGCAACTTCCAAATTCTTTCCGCATGGACGTCAAACTCTCTCTCGATACTCACTTCAACCATTGGACATGTTTCTCCCAGTTAAAACCTGCGTTCGATCATTCCCAGAGCTTCGTTGTATGGTTAACAAGTTTGAAGGTCAGCTTGGGTGCAATGCGCACCAGCCATGGCAAAACCCTTCCATCTCCCATCCAGATTTCTGTTCGATTCGATGCCAGGCGCCGCATGGCTTCTTTAATGAACTTCTGCGTGCTCACCATGGGCAGTTCAATGCCATTCATCATGGGTGTGTCCGTTGTGGGTGGGTACAGCGTGATGACCTTTACCCGGCCAGCGAGTTGATGACGCAATGAATCCGTATAGGTATCGAGTGCAGCTTTGGATGCACAGTAAAAGGGTAGCTTGGCTATGGGCACGACTCCGCCTGGTGAGCTGATATTGAGAACGACGGGGTCACTTTGCTGCATCAGCAGGGGTAGCAACAAGGTAGTGAGCGTGACGGGGCCAAAGAAATTAATGCCCAAGTCATGCTCGGCGGTTACCAGGTCTAGTTTTTCGGGTTGGCTCAGGTCGTAGGCGCGCAGCACGGCTGCATTGTTGATGAGAACATTGATGGCATGTCCGTCGCGCTTTAGATTTTCCAAAAGGTTGCGACGGTCGTTCTCGTCACTGATGTCGCAGCGATAGGCGATCAAGCCGGGTGTGCCCTCACAGGCCTCGTCGAGTTTTTCTTGTCTGCGGCCACAGATGATGACGCGGTTATCTCGCTCTAAGAAGCCCTGTGCCATGACCAGGCCGATGCCCGTCGCGCCACCCGTGATCAAGATGGTATTTCCGGAAAGCTTCATCTCCTCTCCCCGCTTCTATAGTAGAAAAGCATGGGTTCAAGCTAGTCCCATCGAGCAGCGACGTCTATGCATCTTTGAGGCCGTCGCCGAGAGCGAGATTCAACCCTGAAGCCGCAGTATCGGTGATACCACGGGCAGGAAAGGTGGTGGGAGAATCCAAACGTTGAGGTGACCACCGCTCTCTTCCTCGACGATGGTCACCCAGGTTCAAGTCGTCATCTGACCACAGGCACTGCTCAGCATCATCACGGCCAGTAACGCGGCCGACGGCGCAAGCCTGTTCCTCCCCTTGCTTTGTGTGCTTCGTGTGCTTCGTGTAGTCCCCTTATCTTCTCTTCTTTCGTCCCCTTACTCCCCTTACTTCCTTCGCACTATCCCCTTGTTTTTGCACTCAGGCGAGGCAGCAACTGAGATCCTCCGCACCATAGGTATTAGGCACTTTCCGAGGATCCGTTCCCTGACCGCCCCCACTGGCGGCTGCTCTCTTCCATCGCCTCTAAATCTGTTCTGACTAATTACAAGAAGCTTTATACACTGAACGCGAATAATGAAAAACGAAATGCAACGTAAAATTGGACAATGGAAATTCAAATTCGAAGTTTTTTAGCAAGAAGCGCTTGTTGACAGGGTTCCAAATTTTCACGGGTGCTTTACACCTGGCCACTTTTTATATTGCGAGATTCTATATAGATAGCAGTGTTTATTGCGCATCGTACTCAGTTACTGGCCGAGAGAAATCAAGTTTAGTGTATGGTGTACGCCAACAAAGATTACCAAAAGATTACAAATTAATTTTTTTTGAATTTTTGATTTTGAGACTCATCAATATAAAAATTAGCGCGTCTGAGTTTCTATATTGTGTTGCGTCCGTCGATCAGTTTTCTCTTTTCTGTCGCTTGAATCGCAGGCGGAATTCGGGGCTGCCTGCGACACTCAACCGCAGGCGTTGGGGGGATATAAAGGCTTAAATCCCCCTGGTTGCGGCGGGGACGAGGTCCTGCGATCCTATCCCGCCGGACCTTTGCGGTCAGCGGCAGTGTCCAACTGCCCTGCGCGGAATCCGATGGACTGACTAAAAAGCTGGAATGGAGCGAAAAAATTATGCCACTGATTACCTGGGGACCAAAGTACGAGACTGGACTGAACATTATCGATGAGCAGCACCGTGGGCTGGTCGATTTGATCAACGAGCTAAATGAAGCCTTGGTCGAAGAACGGGGGAAAGAGGTGATGGACCGGGTTTTCGATGAACTCTTCAATTACGTCCATGTTCATTTCAACGATGAAGAAAACCTCATGAAACTCCACGAGTATGATGACTTCGCGGAACATTCCCGCCAGCATGACATCTTCACATCGCAAATGGACATGTTTCGAGAGAGCTTCCAGGACGGGTCCAAGGTCGTGAGCGACGAGGTGTTGGAGTTTTTGCGAAATTGGCTGATAACCCACATTACCAGTACCGATCGTGGATACATCAGCCTGTTTAAAGAAGCTGGGGTCAAATAGAACCCCGACGGAGGTGCCACACATGTCTGAATACCTGGACAAGCTCTTCGCCCCTACGCAACTAAAGGGCTTGGAATTGCGTAACCGCGTTATTCGGGCGGCCACCTTCGAGGGCAAGTGCCCCAACGGCTATCCCAGCGATGACCTGATCGCGCTGCACCGCGAAATGGCAGAGGGTGGCGTCGGGCTGACCACGGTGGCCTATTGCGCCGTCGAAGCCGATGGCCGCGTCAAAAAAGAAATGATGTACATGCACGAAGGGATTCGTCCTCAGGTCGAGGCGTTAACCCGTGCCGTGCACGAAGGCGGCGGCAAGCTCTCCGGGCAAATGGGTCACTGCGGCAACTTCTCTCAGAATTCGGACTTCCAAGGCAAGCGACCGCTCGGCCCCTCCCCCATGCTCAATATGGGAGGGATTGGCTGTGGCCTTCCCTTCGCCGGCGCTATGACCCATGCCGATATAGACCATGTCGTGCAGTGCTTTCACGACGCGGCCCTCTTCATGAAATCCGCAGGATTTGACGCCGCCGAGATACATTTCGGTCACGGTTATGGGCTCAGCCAATTTATCAGCCCCAAGACCAATAAGCGGACGGATGAATACGGTGGATCCATCAGTAATCGCATGCGTTTACCTTTGCGCGCCCTTGAAGCCGTTCGCAAAGCGGTGGGTGATGACTTCCCCATCCTCGGCAAAATGGGTCTCACCGATGGCGTCAAGGGAGGCCTTGAAATTGACGAAGCCATTGAGGTTGCCGCGCTGCTCGACGAGGGGGGTATCGACGTACTGATTCCCAGCGGGGGCACCAGTAGCATGAATCCCATGTTGCTCTTCCGCGGCGATAGCATTCTTCCCGGGATGCTTGAGTTGGAAAAGAGTGCGTTCATGCGCATGGGTATGCGCATGATGGGCAAGTCATTTTTCCGTGAGTACCCCTACGAGGAACTCTACTTCCTGGATGGCGCCAAACGGATACGAGACCGTATCAAGAACGCCAAGCTGTGTTATATCGGGGGTTCCAGCACGCTGGAAAGTCTCGAGTCCGTGATGCGTGAATTCGATTTCGTGCAGATGGGTCGGGCCCTCATCAAAGATCCCTACTTCGTTAAACACGCCATGGCCGATCCCAACTACATCAACGGCTGCACCCACTGCAATAAGTGTGCAACCATGATTCTCCATCCCGATGGTATTCGCTGCCCGGAGAATGATTGAAGGGCTTGGTTTTTTTAAGGAAGTTCAGATTCCCTCGCCGTGTCGGCCCTCTTCCTCCATGGGCTTGATGTTCTTCTTTGCCTTTGGAATACGAGTCTTTCGTTGTCGACTCCAGCGGCCATCGGGTTCGAGTTTCATCTCGGCTTGATAGCCCGGGTCCAAGAGTTGGGCCATTCCCGAAAACATGGCAAAGTGATCGAAGTCCTCGTTTGATGGGAACTGCAATGGGATCCCCACCTGGCCCACGTGATCGGCATTCACGACACCGAGCACTTGCCAGTGCGGGCGAGCTTCATCTACGGGCGATGAGAAGGGTTGTTTATAATAGGCCTCGGGAAGATTCCCAAACAGCGCGCTTTCCACAGTGACAAGTCCGTCGTTGGGTCCACCGCCCTGTTGGCGCGTGACGGCACGCAGGGTTTCGTAGCTGTCAAACATGAGAGGGTTCACTCGCTTTCCGCGTTGTGGGTCTCCAGCGATGGCATAACAAGGCACTGAGGGGGCATCTCCAATGATGCGATTGAAGTGCTTAGTCATGTATTCACGAGAGAGCATGTTCAGCGCAGTATAAGCGTCTTGCGGTTCCCCCTTGTATATCCAAGTGGCGATGGAGAGGAAGTCGACAAGTCCTTTCAGGATGACTCGCTTCTCCGTCCGCGCCTCATCCAGGCGATCCACCAGTTCAGTTCCCAGATGTGGAGTGCCGACGGTGGTTAAGGAGGCGATCTGGGGCGCATAGCCAAGCCCCATGAGCGGTCCAAGAGGTGTGTCTTTGGCTGAATTACAAGGTGCGATAAGAACACGGGCGTCCAGTCCGCCTTGGCTGTGTGCAATCAAATGTACCTTTTCTGCGCCTGCTTCTTCGCGGATCTTCTCAATCTGATGGAGCCAATCGCGCGCGCGATCAAGCGGTGTGTTGAAAGGTGACACTTCGGGTGCAAATACCTGGTAGCCGGTCCGCGTTAGAATCCGCTGAATGCCGTTGAAATAATCAAAGAGTTGAATGTCCCCCCAACCAATATTCTTAAAACCAGCGAAACCATGCATGAGAACAATGGGCTCGCACTGGGTGTCAACGACTTTGACCGTCGGAGGCTTTGTCTTGCGCACCAGCGTCTGAAGGGAGGCTTCGGCTCCCATGAGAGCAAAATTGGCGATGCGGCTCTGTTTTCTGAAAAAAGAGTGTCTGACTGAGGGAATCGCTGAGGACCAATTTTTGCGCTCCATGAGGCTTTCTCCTCGTTTGGAATTCAAGGAACAACTGAAACGTTCACCTCATCTATTTGGGCACGAATCGGGTGGCGCTGTCCATCGGTAAATGCATTAAGTGTGCGAAGATTTAAAGGCGCGGTTGGTCGAAAGTTTTATTGAAAGCAGCAGAAAAGAGGCTGAGACAAGTAGCGCTCGGCCAAGGGTATCGAGGGACCCGCGCCGTCTTTCAGAGCCTTGATCGCTGCTGAGGCATTCACCATCGTCGGAAAAATGAATACTGGCGTGTGCTTGTCGCTGCCTCATTTGCCCTCCTCCTGGTGACGCATGACAGCCTCTACATTGAACGCTGTTCGGAGGGTATTTTGCAAAGAGCCGGGCAATCAGCTCACGTAGGGAGCGAGGCTATGGGCTTTTCGGTCAACAAACTCAATGAAGGCTCGGTTCTTGAGTGGCATGTGCTCTTGGTCTTGGTAGAGCTGAGAAGTGTATAGCGGCGGCGGCCAATATTCTGGCAGCAAGGGAATCAAGCGCCCTGCTCGTACATCCCCCTCCGCTAGATGGCAACTCATAAAGGTTACGCCCAATCCGAAAACCGCGGCTCGCTTGGCGAGTCCTGCATCGTCAAATCGCATGACCGTGTTTGCTTCGAACTCGAGACAATTCCCCTGTTCCTCGAATTGCCAAGGCTGAATTTTCCCATCAACGGTAAAGCCTACGCCAGGCCATTGCCTGAGTTCTTCTGGATGAGTTACGGGAGCGAAATGCCGTATAAGCATCGGCGAGGCGTAATAACCGCAGCGAAATTTAAAGAGGGTCTTGGTAACCAAATCCGCCACTGGCATTGAGGAGACATTCCTAAAGGCGAAATCCAATTCTTCCTGTTGAAAATCTAGATTCCGATTGGTAGCCAGTAACTGGAGTACCACCTTGGGGTACAACTTTCGAAATTCAATGCACCACGCCCCCAGGAAGCCTTCCACCATTACGGAAGGCGCGGCAATTCGGAGGCGTCCTTGAGGTTCCCTCAGCGTACCATCTGCGAGTTCCTCAATTTTTTTCGCGCTCAGGATCATTTCCTCAGCTAAGTCAAAAACTTCAGATCCAATTTCGGTTAAGGAAACGGTTCGCGTGGTTCGCTCTAGCAAACGGTTGTTGAGTTGCTTCTCTAGTTGCTGGACCTTGTTGCTAACACTTGTCTTGGCCACATCGAGAGACTTTGCAGCAGCCGTGAAGCTACCCAAGCGGGCCACCTCAACAAAGATCCGTAAAGCATTCAAGTCCACTGTGTTCCTTCCCTCTCTTTCACTCTTACACTAGCCGTGGCTTGTCATTCCAACTACTGGTACTCAGCCATCTCACTCGCCTTACGTTCTACAAACTCGATAAAGGCACGATTCTTCGATGCCATATGTTCGTGTCTCTCATAAACAAGATGGCATCCTTCTGAAGGATTCCACCAATCGGCTAACAAGGGCACGAGCCCTCCAGCCATCACACCACTCTCTGCGGGTTGGCAGCCGATGTGTACAACCCCCAATCCCTCCAAGGCCGCCTGCTTTACAAGAGCAAGATCATCGAAACACATCGCTGGCTCTGGGATGATTTCGAGGGATTTCCCATTTTCTTGGAAAACCCAGGGATAGATCGATCCTTCAAGGGCAAAGCCAATGCATGGCCAGTTGTGCAATTCTGCGGGATGTCTCAGTGTGGGGAATTTTTGAACTAATTCAGGGGAGGCAAATATGCCCATACGGAAATCAAAAATCTTTTTGCTGACCAGGTTTGATGTGGGGTGTTCGCCCACACGAAAAGCAAAATCCAATTGATCTTCTTTAAAATTCAAACGCTGATCCATCGAGATTATATCCATGCTCACTTTTGGATTTCGAATCCGGAATTCAATGGACCAATTGCCCAGAAAGCCCCTCACCAATACTGACGGAGCTGCGATTCGCAAAAGGCCTTGTGGCTCGTCGAGTTTACTTTCGGCAAGTGTTTGGAGTTCCTCTGCCCGCGCCAGGATTTCTTGTGCTTTTATAAATATTTCGGCACCCGCTTCCGTGAGAGCCACCGAGCGAGTTGTACGATTAAACAGTTGGTTGCCTAGCTGCTTTTCAAGTTGTTGCACCTTGTTGCTGACACTGGTCTTGGCGAGCCCCAAGGACTTAGCCGCAGCAGTAAAACTGCCCAAACGGCCAACTTCCACAAAAATCTGAAGTGCATTCAGGTCCATCAATGCTCCTCTAGCAGACATGAGGCACGCGATTATCGGCTGCTTTCTGGATGGTAATAAGGGTATACTGCAATCGATATGCCAAAGGGCATTTCCCTGAAACTCTCCACAAAAACAGTGAGTTGATCATGGTTTACCGGCATAGTTCAGGCGGCAGTGGTAAAAATATACACACCGACGGAAGAAAATTACTGTCGGGGTAAAACCCGGGGCTGGGTAAAACGCTCGATCCAACTCATTCCTGAGAGCAACCAGAGGTAGGCGATGATTGAACTCTATACGGCACCCACCCCCAACGGGTACAAGGTCTCTATCATGTTGGAGGAAATCAGACTCGATTACAGCGTGCATAGCATTGCCCTGGATCAAAACGAGCAACGCAGCGCAGACTTTCTAAAACTCAATCCCAACGGTCGAATTCCCGCCATTGTCGATACTGATGCCAATGGTTTTTCAGTTTTTGAATCGGGTGCAATTTTGATTTATCTGGCCGAAAAAACCGGACAGTTCTTGCCGGCGGATCCGGGAGAGCGTTCGGTTGTGTTGCAGTGGTTGATGTTTCAAATGGCCGGTGTCGGCCCCATGCAGGGACAGGCCAATGTGTTTTATCGCTATGCGCCTGAAAAGATTGAGTACGCCATCCAGCGTTATCAAAATGAAGTCAAACGCTTGTACGGTGTGATGGATAAGCGCTTGGCCGAGAGTTCTTTCCTCGCTGATGCCTATTCCATCGCCGATATCGCAACCTTCCCCTGGGTGCATGCCAGCGAATGGGCTGGTGTACCTTTAGAACCTTTTCCGAATCTCTCGCGTTGGCATGATGAAATCGAAAAACGTCCAGCGGTGCAGAGCGGTCTAGCAGTGCCCGTCCGCATTGACCTATCAGCCAATAAGGACGAGATCATCCGGAAGGCTGAGAAGATGTTGACTTAGTATTGATAAAAAGATTGAGGCTACGCTGTGAAATATATCAACGTTGAAGATGCAAAAAAAATTGACGGGATGCGCTTGGTACTTTCCGTGGGTGTTCCCGGTCCTTGGGGAGAATCCGCCAAAGCACTTTTTCATGTCAAAGGAATTTCCTATACGGCGGTTGTGCAAATTCCTGGCGCTGAAAATACGGATTTGATGGAGTGGACAGGTCAAAATGGTGCACCCGTCGCTATCTACAACGATGAGCGTTTCCGAGTTTCTTGGGAAAGCTTGATCTGGCTTGCTGAAGAGATTGCCCCGGACCCTCCACTCATTCCAAGCGATGCACGCGAGCGCGCTCTAATGTTTGGTTTGCTGCGTGAATGGGTAGGCGAAAACGGCCTTGCTTGGGTTCGCCGTTTGCAACTCCTGGATGGAGTCAACGCCATCCCGGACATGGAGGAACTCTTCCATCGACTGGGGGAAAAGTATGGTTACAGTAAAGAGGAGGCATCCCTTGCAGAAGGCAAAGCGGCTAGCGTTTTAAAAATGCTCTGCGCTGAACTGCAAGGCCAGAAAGGGCGTGGAAGTCGCTACTACATCGGCCAGCGATTAAGCGCCTTGGATATTTACTCGGCGGTCTTTTCAGCCGTTATGCTGCACCCCTTAAGCCATAAAGACATTCCCATGCCCGGTGGCATGCGCACTGCCTATGAGAAGACATTTCCTCTCATTGAAGAGGCCTTGGATCCGATTTTGCTGGATCATCGCGATTATATTTTCAAGACGTACTTGAAGTTACCCATGGATTTTTAAGCGAAGGATTTGCTGAAGCGTGACATACGATTGCATTGTACTTGGAGCGGGTTTAGCTGGCACCTCGGTGGTCTGGCATCTATCTCGCTGCGCTCCGGACAAGCGCATCCTGATTCTCGAACGTGAAAACGCTGCAGGCACCCATGCCAGTGCACAAAACGCCGCCATGATTCGGGCCTTGGTATGCGAGGACGAGCTTGTCCCCTACGCCACGGCAGGCACACACTTCTGGAATCATCTTCCCGAAGAACTCAACTGGCCAGGTGTTTTTCATAAAACAGGGTCGATGCTTTTGTCCAGCGAAGAGAGCACGCTACAACTACTTGAGCGTCGCGTGGCTGCCGCCGTTGCTAATGGACTCAGCGCAGAAATGTGGTCCCCTTCGCGTTGCCGCAAAGTCTTTCCAAACCTGACCCAAACGCCGCTCTTGGGTGCGGCTTATTGCGCGGACGACGGTGTGGCCGATCCGCAAGCCTTGATCGATGGATTTCTCGCCTCTGCCCGACGACGCGGCGTGGAATATCGACGCAAAACGGACGTCGACACCATTCATTGCGAAAACGGACGCGTTGCAGGCGTGCAACTGGCATCGGGCGGCTTGATTCAATCCAAACGAGTTGTATTGGCGTCAGGTGCCTGGTCTCCCGCCTTGATGCAGAAGATCGGTGTCGCAGATCGCGGCCTGCGACCCCACCGAAGACATTTATTTGTCACCGGCCCCGCTGCAAACCTCGTCAAAGGTCTTACCAAACAGACGCCCATTGTTTGGCATGTTGACCTTCAAGTCTATCTGCGTTGGGAAACGGGTGGGTTGCTCTTTTCCGCTTGTGATGAAGAGCCCTACCCCGCGTCGCGACCTGAAGTGGATGACGATATCGATCCCTTTGTGGAGGAACGCGTCAGCAGGGTTTTCCCGTTCCTCTTGGATCTACCCTTGGTGAACTGCTGGGCCGGATTACGTACATTCACACCCAGCCATGAATTTCTATTGGGCGAAGAGAGTGAAGTTCCAGGTCTCTTTTACGCAACCGGTCTGGGTGGACACGGCGTGACCTGTGCAGCCCCGGCTGGAGGCCGGGTTGCGCGCGAGGTCCTTTCGGACATGCAAGCAAAAACACCCGGAAGTCCTGAGGACCCCGGGTGTTCATGCTGCAGTGGCGCCTTTCTCTGATCTGCGCCCGACCTGCGCCCTGACTTGCGCTTGTTCTGCAGACGCCTTTATTCGGGTTTGCCCAAGATGCCCTTTTCTTTGAGTTCGCTGATCTTCTCTGCGCTGTAACCAAGGGTCTCAGCCAAGACTTTCTCACTATCCTGTCCCAGTGTCGGCGCTTTGCAGGGTGCATCTATCTCTTCGCCCTCGAACTGAATGGGGAAGGGAATCATCTCGGCACCGTGCTTCTCGTGTGGAAGGAGCGTGAAGCGGTCCTTGAACTGCGGATCATCCACAATGTTCTCTGGTGTATTGACGGGAGCAATCGGGGTGTTTTTATCGACGCTGAAGGTCAACCATTCTTGAGAGGTCTTGGTTTTAAAAATCTCACGCAATTCTTTTCGCAACTCAGTATTGCCCGCCGCATGGTCGGCATACTTTGACCCGGGCCACTTCTCGAAGAGTTCCATGCGCCCCACGCCTTCACAGAAATTTTTCCAAAAGGCTTGTTCTGATGCCATGAAAAGAATGTGACCATCGCTGGACTCATACATTTGATAACGCACACCGACCTTCATGCCGGCTGTGCCCACAGCGCGTCGCTTGTAGCCATCGGCTTTGTTTCCAGTGACCACGTCTTCAGGTCTGCGATAGGCCATGTGAGATTCACTGCGATACCAATCAAAATAAGCCGCCGCATCACTCTGGCCAAATTCCATATTGCAACCCTGGCCGGTATCTCGTGCCCGTATAATTCCGGCCAGGATACCCAATGCACCTACAACGGGGCCGGCATTAATCCCCACAGAGACATGTTCGGGGATGTAACAGAAGCCGTCTTCGTCATAGGCGGGAGAAACCACACCGGCCCATGTGTCGAAGGCAATTCCATGTGCAGGCATGTTCTGGTAAGGGCCCGAAGCGCCGTAACCAGAGATATTGCAGAACACAATTTTGGGATTCACAGCCTTTAAGTCATCGAATCCTACGCCGCGTTTCGCCAAAGAGCCGGGGCGCATTCCTTCAATCACCGCATCGGCTTTCTTGGCCAGTTCGAGAAAGATCTCCCGACCTTCGTCGGTTCGCAAATCCAGCACAAGGCTCTTTTTCCCACGATTCAGGTGGTAATGCATCAGAGAAACTTCTTCGATGATGGGCCAGGTCATCTGCCGGATGTAATCCCCGGAAGGCGATTCGACCTTGATGACATCGGCGCCGAGATCCGCAAAGGGACTCGCAACTCCGCCCGATCCAAGAATCGAGCAGTCCAAAATGCGAATTCCGGCCAATGGGGCTTGTTCTGTACTCATGTTGAATTTCTCCTGTAAATAGCGACTGAAACCTACTTGGGGGTGTAGGAGGTTACAGCGCAAAGCGGATTCTCTCAAGCTGGATTTTCAGGGAAAGTCGGGCGTTCTTATAGCGTTGAAAGCATCTCTAAAAAGCCTGTAGGCGTGTTTTGAATAGCGAACCCTACTCCCTGCGAGGGGATCAAGCCAATACCGTGCTCGTATCGACCTCGGCGAACAGCGCGCCCATCCATGGCATAGGTGGTACCGGAGCGCTCGGTCACCCACAATTTGGCGCCCTCTTCCAGTTCAATGGCCGCATCTGTGTGAACGAACATTCCAGTCTCTGAAACATCTCGCAGTATCCCTTCATGGGATTGACCACGGCACTCAATGACGCAGGCAGCCACGAAAGTCTTGCGTTTACTGGATCGCAAACAAGTACTTCGAGTGGACTGCGGCCGCCCGGAAGTCTTTTGAACCCGATTGTAGGCCAAGGAGGCTGCGAGCAAATCAAACTCGGGAGGCTTGTCCAACACCTCCAGTCCCAGCGCAATGGGCATCGGTTTTCCGTGACGAGGGTCTCCATGGATCTGTCTCGCCACACGCGTTTGCACACAAAGCGGCGCTCCCTTGAGATCCATCAGGTTTACTTCAACCTGATTGCCCGTCGTCGTAGACTGTGGGGTGAGGACCAAAAGACCATTGCTAGAAATATTCAAAAGGCTGGCAATGAAAAGTTCCCCGCTGATATCGAGTTCGCAGAACTGCCAGTTCAGTTCCCGTGAGCCTCCTCGCCGTTCGCTACTGCGTTCTTGTTCACGTCGGGCACTAGCCATGCAAGGGCTCCTCAATGGTTTTGTCTTGGAATGATCCGAGTAGCTGGAAGTACTCCCACGGCGCTTCAATGAGGGATAGACCCAAACTGATAGAGTGCTTATAGGAATCTATATCTTTGTTTGCGACTCGCGTCATTCTCGCCACGGTACCTTGAACCGTCATTTTTTTACCCTGGCCATTCACGAGCATGATGTTCAGCGTTTCTCCCACCCCGGGCGCAAGGCTGGTGTGGATACACATGCCTTCGGCTGAAAAATTCTGAACCATCCCGCCCTCAAGCTGCTTCCTGGAGCCCACGGAGCACGGGACTTGATGGTTGAGACGAACAGATTTTCGTTGTTCGATTTCGGCCATATTCACCTTGTCGTTTTGCAAATGAAAACTGGAGCGGCTTGGGTTGCATCGGGCTGTACAAAGGTACCTGGTCTTCCAGCGATACCTGATTCTTCAGCACTATGACCATCTTACGCTGTTCAGCACTAATTGATAAGCATTTTCTACGTTCTCGAGGAACTCGCTCAGGTGAGTCGCTGTTCTATTCGGGGAGACAGAACTTTTCCGGGGAAGCCCTGAGAGGAGAGCCGGACTTAGCCTCAGCTTGGCCTGGCGCTAGCTCAGGATGGTAAAAGTGCCTTGGTAACCGCTGAGCGTCGGCTAGAGACCTCTTCGTCGGTCTTCTCGTGAATCACCTGGTCGGGTTCAACCTCGAAAATAGACTGCCCCCGTTTTACGATGGTGCCATCGGCATCCTTCATGAGGCTCTTGGTCACGGTTCCCGAAAAGGGCGCACTGACCTTGTTGAACATCTTCATTACCTCGATGATAAATAACGGCTGTCCCTTTTCAAAGTGATCCCCTTCGTTAATCAGTTGCGGTAAGTGGGGTGCTTCTCGAGTGAAGAAGGAGCCGCCACTGGGCGCGACAATCTGATCGGAACTCGACTTAGGGACGGGGGACAGATGTTTGATGAGGGCGTCGGACTCCTCGCCCAGAAACTGGCTGGGAAAGATCGGCTCGTAACTATCTCCATTGATCTTGATATCGGTAAATCCGGAACGTAAACCGACTCGCGGAATGATGGTCAGCAAGTTCAATCCCAGTTGCATGCCGCTATGTGATTCCACACAACGCTGCCAGAGTTCGGGATCGCCGCCGTCTAACGCCGCGTTTGATTTCCCGGCAAACATGGCCTGGGTTTCTTCCCAGTCGGTAATGCCAGTTCGCTCACTTACCGTGCGATAAAAGGAAAGTGCCGTTTGAAGTTTTTCGTTGTCATGTGCCCAAATCATTTCGGACGCAGGCTTCACATCGCAATACTCCATGTGAAGGTAGTGATACAACCGGTCGAGGAGATTCACAGGATTGACAAGGAAATTGATTTCCTCGCCGTCAATTTCCCAAAACTTGCCATGATTGAGCCCGATAAAGCCTGCCACCCAGTGCGGATTCGCCAACAGTCGTTCCAGGGGCCGCAGCAACAAGGTTTGCTTGGTATTGATGACTTGCTTGGCCACGGCATTGGGCTGGCGATTGTGCATCTCTTTGCCCGCCAGAGGAATATCGACATCGCGCAAGATGGATTGCAATGAGCCGACTGCTGCCAAATAAGGCTCCATGAAGCGAGTAGTCGGTTTCAGCATGGGCTCTTGGCCGATCAACCAGGAGATCAGTCCGTAGTGAACGGGAAGATTGGTTTCCAGGTTCTCACCCAGCAATTCTGTGACGCGCAAAATCTCAGCCAAGCGTTCCAGGTTGTCGAGGCGATTGGTTCCTGTGGTCAAGACCAAGGCAATGTTGGAATCGTAAGCGCCGGCCAGGTTGTAAAACATAAACGAACCGGTATCGGGGTTGCGCGTGCCAATGCCTTGATCGTCGCGGATTTCCCCTTCAATGGGAGCCGACCAGGCCTTGATGACTCCACCTGCGTGGGGTTGCAGTGCACTGTTGGTTGCATTGATGCGTGCTTCGGCTCCTGAAATATTGCGCAGGACGCGTTCGGGTTTGTCCAGGCGATCCCCATGCAAGCTCAGCAATGCCATGGCTTCGATCAGGCTATCGAGGTAAAAACACTCCTCAGGCTTGTCGGGATTGGTGAATCGAAGACGATACGCCAACTCGGTAACGCGGTGTTCCACCTGGATGCGCGTATTCATTTCCATGAAGAAATGATCAAAGCCTTCCACGATGCATTCAAAGGTCGAAACGCTATTTAGATTCGTCGCCGCACCGAAACGCTCACCCTCTTCTTCCATACGGCGCAGTGTTTCTTTGTCGCCGCGCAAGGTTTCTGCGGCTTTTCCGTCGGCCTTGCTCAGTGCCTCGTCGAGCAACTCCTGGGTAAGCGATACTTCCAAAAGCTTTTGTTCGTGCATCTGCAAGGAACAATCGCGGCCGCCCATGGACAGACACCACTCGCCATTTCCAATCAACTGGATTTCGTTGTGGCGCGTTGATTCCAAGTTGAGCTCGATCAAGAAGTTACGATTGGAACCCGGTTCCACAACTTTGGATTCCGCCAAAATATCCATCACGGCATTGGCCACTTCGGAGCGCTCGCTCACCACGCGTTGACCTTTGCCACCGCCTCCGCCGATATGCTTGAAACGAATGCGCTTGCCAGGGTACTTCTGCCAGATCCCGTCGCTGGCCTCTTCGGCGGCGCGTTGCAGCTCTTCGATGCTGACGAGTTCCACTTTCCTGGCGTAGCCCGCCAGCAGAAGGCGTTCCGCGTTTCCTTCGAGCTCTTCATCGGCGTCAAAGACGAAGTCCAAGCCGTGTTGCTTGGCTAGCTTCTCCAGCGCCTTTCGATCTTTGGCTTTCTTGAGCAGTGCCATGGCTGAGGTGGCATCGATCCCCGGGATCACGGCATTCCCTAAACCACGCGCGAGTTTTTTCGCTTCGTCTTTGGCACCGGCGCGTCGGGCCACTTCGGCACTGGGCCCGATAAAGCCCAAGCCTGCGTCTTCAATGGCCTGCAAGAACTCGGCGTCCTCGGCCATGAATCCGTAACCCGCAAAGAGGTGGGTGTAGCCATTGGACTTTGCGATCTCGATAATTTCCTGGATCCGTTCCAGTCTTTCACTCTGACCGACGCCCATGTAGTCCGGAACGCGGTGGATGTTTTTTTGGAACTTGAAGCTGCGAAGCTCCGGTGCCAGGCAACCGGGATAGACGATGGAGTCTTTCTGGGAAAGCAGCATGCCGTACTCGCGGACACCGATCTCTTCGAATACCTCATAGGCTTCTTTGCGCACCGGCCCGCGGCAAACGATGAGCACCTTCACCGATTTCAGCGAGAAGGATCGCAGCCACTTTGAACTGGCAGCATGAAAAGCAGTCTTCTTAAAATCCTTCGTCAGCATTATTCAAACTCTCTCTGTACGCCGGACATGGCCGAGGGTTGGTACTTGCTCATTAAAAATTTGAGGTGCTTGGACAGTACGCGTCGGCTTTCGCCCGGCATGACCACACTGGATACGGAGCCCAAGGACAGGGCCTCCTTGGGGTTCATCAGCTCCTTTTCGTAGCGCGCGGACAAGCCCGCCAAGGCCAGCTCACGTTCCTTGCTGGCTTCGGCCTCGCTACCGCCATCGGCTAGCACCTTCTGATAACGGCTGCTGATTTCCTTCATTTCATTTTTGTACACGAAGTCCTTGCCCGCGGGTCCCATCACAGCGATACGCGCCATAGGCATGGTGAACACACGATCGGCACCCGTAGCATGCGTGTTATAGCTGGCATAGGCACCGCCAAAGGCGTTGCGAATGATGAGCGTCATGCGTGGCGTGCGCACGTCAACGATGGCATCCAAGATGCGCCGACCTTCTAACACAATTCCACTTCGCTCCTGGTCGGCACCCGGCAAGAAGCCCGTGGTGTCTTCAAAGAAGATCAGGGGAATATTGTAGAGATTGCAGAAGCGGATAAAGCGTGTGCCTTTGCGCGCGGCATCCACGTCGATTTGTCCCGAAGCGCAAGCGGAATTATTGGCCACAAAGCCCGTTACGTGACCTCCAATGCGTCCGAAGGCCGTCACCAGGTTTCGCGCCCGCGTGGCCTGAAGTTGGAAGTACTCCCCGTGATCGCAGATTTGTTGCAGGTACAAATGAATGTCCAAGGGAGCATTCATGCCCGCCGGAGAATCAAAGGTATTGCGAAAGAGCAAATCTTCTTCGACCACAAAGCGATCCACGGGATCCGATGTGGGTCTAAACGGTGCCGAGCTGTGATTGTTGTCGGGCAAATAAGACAATAGACGCAAGGCGGAGCGCAGGGAGGCCAACTCATCGTTGGTAACGACATCCACCACACCGTTTTGAGAATGCACGCCAGGACCACCCAGGTCATCGGCTGTGACATCCTCACCCAAGACGGACTTTACGACGGCCGGCCCGGTGAGGCCGATGAAGGTTTCCTTGGATTGAATCATGAAGGAGCCCTGCCGCGGCAAGTAAGCGCCGCCACCGGCGTTGTAACCAAACATAAGGCTGATGCTGGGCACGACGCCAGAAACACGACGCAGGGCCGTAAAGGCCTCACTGTAGCCATCCAATCCGCCGACACCCGCTGGGATGAAGGCACCGGCCGAGTCGTTCATTCCGATCAGGGGAATACCGTTCTTGCCAGCCATATAAATCAGGCGAGCCAATTTGTCACCGTTGGTGGCATCCATGGAGCCCGCGCGCAAAGTGAAGTCATGTCCGTACACCGCTACGTCTCGCCCGGCGATGTTCAGAATGCCCGTGACCAGGGAAGCCCCGTCCAGATTGGGTCCCCAGTTTTGCCATAGAAGTTGAGGCTCTTGATCGGTGAGCACCTTGATGCGTTCCCAGACCGTCATTCGCTCCTTGGCGTGCTGCACCAATACCCGGGTCGGGCCACCGCCGCGACTTGGCCGGTCCAGCAACTCCTTGCCCAGGTCCAGGGCTTCCGCATAGGTAGGGTTGTGCCTGGCGAGTGCCGCCGCGTCAGGCTGCTCCTTTACAGGGGCTAAGGGATTTTCCTGGGAATAGGTTTCGGTCGTCATTGTTCTCTAGGGTTGCGGGTATAGGCCCGGGTTAGGGAATCTAGGCGCGTATAGTAGTGATTTTGCTCGATAAAATCGAGGCAGTAGAGCGTTTTGCAGGGCCTACGGGGCCTACAATTCGAGTAGAACCCAGCCCTGCGGCAAAATTTCCTGCTCTTCATAGCTTTTAGACGACGGTTTCCTTCAATGGGAAGGCCTCTCTGCAAGCCCGAATGACAAGCTCAAGTCGAGTACAAATGCTCGCGCGTCGGTGGCTGGCCCGCACCGCCCTTGGCTTTGTGCTTGCTGGCCACCACTTGGTAAAGCCGCATGGGCCCGTCCTCAAACCCCAGAGAGACTGCCGCTAAGTAAAGCACCCACATGCGATAGCGCTCCTGGCCCACCTGGCGGATGGCTTCTTCTTCATTGGCCGACAGATTCTCGCACCAATTTTTACTCGTGAGGGCGTAGTGCTCGCGCCAGCCCTCCACGTCGTGAATCTCAAAGCCAGCGCTCTCCATGACGCGAATGGTGTTTCCGACATCATCCAGTTCGGAGCCGGGAAAGATGTGCTTGAGCAAGAGGCTCTTGCCGCCGCGCTTGCGATTTTCGCTGCGCTTACTGGATTTTGCTTTGCGCGTGATGCCGTGATTTAGCAGCATGCCGCGATCGGGCATCAGCTCGGCAATCTTTTTGAAATAGACAGGGAGCTTGGCGATCCCCACGTGTTCGTACATGCCGATACTGGTGATCTTGTCGTAGGGGCCATCGGTCTTGGCATCCAGTGTCTCGTAATCGCGCAGTTCGATCTTGACCTGGTCTTCCAACCCCGATTCCCTCACGCGTTCCGTCGCGAATTCGAATTGCGTTTGGGAAAGCGTGACACCGTGCGCCTGCACGCCGTAGTGCTTGGCGGCATAGCAAACCAACCCACCCCAACCACAACCGATGTCGAGCATGCGCTCCCCGGGTTGCAATTGGAGTTTGCGGCAGATCATTTCCAGCTTGTCTTCCTGCGCCTGGTCCAGGCTGTTTTCCCAATGGCGAAAGTAGCCGCAGGTGTACTGCATTTTGGAGCCGAGAAAGAGCTGGTAAAAGCGATTGCTCACATCGTAATGAAATTGAATAAAGGCCTTCTCGTCGTGCTGTTCCGTACCGCGGCGCTTTTCATCACCGGCGTAGCTGTGTTCCACTTTCTTTGCCGGCTCGCGTGCCGTCAGTAAGGGCAAGGCGCTGCGCAATAAAGTCGATTTGCTCAAATTGCGCAGTTTCTTTTTTGCGCGGCGCGCACGGGCTACGACGAGGAACTCTCGGATATTCCCACCGTGAAAGTCGATGTCGCCTGAGGCGTAATGCGCCAGGAGGTTTTCCGCCGTGGGCTTGCGCAATACCGAGCCCAGTACGCCGGGACTGGCGATGGAAAGGAAGAAATTGGAATCGGCATTCTCGCCCAGCGGGATCATGGAACCATCCCACAGTCGAATCGAAATGCGCGTGTCGAGCAGCTCACCCAGTTGTTCAAAGAAATGCGTGGCGGCAGCCAGTTGCTTATCGGGGGAAAACATACGTAGAGCCATTGGTCAGGTATCCGTCCATCCTGGTAACGATCATTCTCATGCAGTTTCAATATAAGCAAGGAGTAGCATTTTTGAGGATGAAGGGATGGGGGAAAATCCGGGGCCCGCGTCGGCCAACCCGGCCTCCTCTCCGCACTCCTTCCTATATATAAGGAACGACCCTCCCGAAAAACCAATTGACAAAAAGACGAAAGTAAGGCGAAATAGAGACATGGCAGCCTTACAAGCAAAAAACCGCCCCGAAAGCCTCACGCAGGTATTACAGGATTTAAGCGCCCAGCTGATCCGTGGCAGTAATCTGGCTGAAGAAAGCAGCCAAGAAAGAACTCGGGAAAGCCCCGACAGTTCAGCAAGCTCTGCCCTTTCTCTTGAGAGCCTGCTTCATAAAGGTCTTGCAAACGGTCGAATTAGCGAGTTTTTTGGAGAGAGCTCCTCCGGCCGCACCTCCCTCGCGCTGGCTTTGTTGGCGGCCACTGTACAGCGAGGAGAATTGGCGGTTTGGATCGACCTGAGCGACAGCTTCGATCCGGCCTCGGCCCGGGATTTTGGAGTCGATTTGAACAAACTGCTTTGGGTGCGCTGTTCCGAACTGCGCAGGGCACTGAGCTGTGCGGAATCGGTGTTGAAGGCGCCGGGCTTTGGTCTCGTCATCCTCGATTTTGTTGCCCTGCAACAACGTCATTCCTTGCAAAACATCCCGCGCTCCGTTTGGTTTCGTCTGCGCCGCGCAGCGCAAAAAGCACGTGTCCCCTTGTTACTCCTTTCCCAAGATCAACTGGCTGGCTCCTGTGCCTCCTTTACGCTGCAACTCAGCGCGCAAGAGGTACTGGTTTCGGAGCGCCCCTGCTTCATCGAAGGACTAAAGGGTGAATTGCGCAGCCTGCGTGTGCCCGGTGCGCCACCGGAACAAAGCGCAAGCTTGCGCCTGTCCCACGCCTTGTCCCCGCGCAAAAACCTCTAGCACGAGGTTCCCATGCGCTTTGCTTGTCTACTGGTTGCCGATGCTCCTCTTATTGCTTTGCTTCGAAAAGTGCCCGAGTTGCGGCAACGGCCGCTGGCGGTCTTTGCGGTCTTTGCGAAGGGAGAGCCCTCGGCACTACAGCTATCACAACCCAAGTTACTGTGCGTCTCCAAGGAGGCACAGGCCTACGGCGTGGAGCCAGGCCATTCGCTGCGCCGTGCCAATTCGCTTTGCCCCGAGATCGTTCTGCGCGAAAGTTCACAAGCCGATGAGCGGCGACTCGGCGAAGTTTTGCTGGAGTTGGCCTATAGCTGCTCGCCACGCGCTGCACTGGCCGGAGCGCTTTGTGCCAGTGAAGCCGCGGTGATTTTTGACGCCTCTGGCATTGCGAACCTCTTTCGAGCAAAGGATCGAATAGAAGATCGATTTGCCACGCAGGCACTGGACCGCGCTCAGCAACTGGAGATTCCCGCTGTGGTTTCCATTGCCGCCTCGCGACAAGTGGCCTTGCTGGCGGCGCGCAGTCAGGTGGATGAACCGGGAAGCTTTTGCATTATTCCCTCCGATCAAGAAAAAGCTCTGCTGGCTCCCCTGCCCCTAGCCTTGCTCCAGCCCTCCGCTCGCCTGGAACGAAAAATGCAGCGTTTCGGCATGCACTGCATTGGGGATTTACTGCGCTGGCCACGTCGCAGTGTGCTGACACGCTTGGGGAAGGAAGGGCTCGCTTTGGCAGCGCTGGCACGAGGCGAAGACTGCGATACGCCCCTGCCCGCGCAACGCACAAGCCGCGTGGAAGAAGTGCTGGAGTTGGAATTTCCACTTTGCCAACTGGAGCCACTCTATTTTGTGTTGCAGGGGCTGTTGTCGAAAATTTTGCAACGCCTGGCTCTACGGGGTCTCACCTGTGATCGCTTAGAGCTTTTGCTGGAATTGGAAGAGGGAAGCAACCTACGTCATTGGCTCCAGGTAGCAGCCCCCACACTGGATGCCAAAGTGTTCCTGCGCAGTGCGCGCCTGCTTTTTGAGCGAACGCCTCCGCCTTCGCCCGTGGAATGCCTTCGACTGCGCACGCAAGGCCTCCCACCTTCACGCGATCAACTGGACTTCTTCCGCGCAGCAGGACCCGCACCCGCCGCACTGCAAGCGCTAGTGGCCGAACTCGAAAGCCTTTGCGGGGCGGGGCGTGTTGGGGGTGCCCGTCTACTCGACGATCATCGGCCCGATTCTTTTCGCCTGTTACGCTTTTGTGTGACAGCGCTCACACATCCCACTCCCACAAGGGCGTACGGTGAACCGTCCTCAAGTGATACGCTGAATTCTCTCTCCCCTATTCCCGCCCCTATTCCCGCCCCTATTCCCGCCCCTAGTCCCGCCCCTAGTCCTGCCCCCACCCTCGCCCCCGTTCCCGATTTGCCTGCCGATGTCATCGCCGATTCCGCTGGTTTTTCTTATACCACAGTGCGCTCAAGCCAGGCCTCGGCCTTAGCCCTGCGCGTGCTGCGGCCGCCTGTTGCTGCCGAAGTACGCGTGCAAGCACTGGGACGTCCCGTGTGGGTTCGCAGCAAGGTCACTCGGGGCAAGCTGCTCTTCGTGGCCGGACCCTGGCGCAGCACGGGGATGTGGTGGTCTGAAAAAGACCGCTTCGCCTTTGATTACTTCGACGTGCAGGTCAGTGACGGCACGCTGGCGCGCTTGCGGCACGATCGACTGCAAGACTGCTGGGAGTTTGATGCACTCTATGACTAACCCGGTGACGCATATGATCCGAAAGACTGCGCGGGCGAGCGACTATGTCGAACTGCGCTGCAAGAGCGCTTTCTCCTTCCTCGAGGGAGCCAGTCAACCCGAACGCCTGGTGCAGCGCGCTGTGAGCCTGGGCTATGACAGCCTGGCGCTAGCGGATCGAGATGGTCTTTACGCCGTGCCCCGCTTTTACGAAGCGGCCCGCGAAGCCGACTTGCGTTGCATCTTTGGCTCAGAGCTTACGCTGTTGGAGGATGGACAGGCCTGCCACTTCCTGGCCTTGGTCGAGAACGAAAAAGGCTACGCCAATCTCTCACGTCTGATTACACAAGGCCGCGCGCGGGCGCCCAAGGGCTACTCCCAACTGCATTGGGATGAACTGGAAGAGCAGTGCACCGGATTGATCTTTCTTTTGCATGCCGACGCCTCTTTTAAGGAATCCACCTTGCTGCGACTGCGTGACATCGCAGGGCCCGAGCAGCTTTGGGTGGATGTCTGCCGTCATCGTGAGCGCGGCCCCGATCGCATGAGCGTGCAGGCCACTCAACTCGCCGAAGCCCACGGCATTCCCATTGTGGCCACCAACGATGTGCACATGTCCCACCCCAGTGAACGAAAACTCCAAGACGTCTTCACCTGCTTGCGCTGGAAAACCACCCTGGCCCGTGCCGGTCGCCTGCTGCAAGCAAACTCGGAACGTTATCTAAAGAGCCCGGAAGAAATGGTGCGGCTCTTCGCCGATCGACCTCAGTGGATTCAGGCCTCGCGGGAAATTGCCGAGCGCTGTCGCTTTGACTTGGCGGATTTAAACTACGCCTTTCCCACCTTTCCCGCTGCGGTCAGAAAAGCCGAAGAGGCGCAATTACCGCAAGACGTCTTGTTGGCGCGCCACACCTGGGCCGGTGCCCGGCAGCGCTACGGCAGGATTTTGCCTGCGCGCGTCATGGAACAACTGCAACACGAGTTGGACCTCATCGCCAAGCTGAAGCTGGTCGGCTACTTCCTCATCGTGCACGACATTGTGTGCTTTGCCCAACGCGAAGGCATGTTGGCTCAAGGCCGCGGATCCGCCGCCAATAGCGCCGTGTGTTATTCCCTGGGCATCACGGCGGTCGATCCCATTGGCATGGAGTTGCTCTTCGAACGCTTCCTCTCCGAAGAACGCGGCGAGTGGCCCGACATCGACATCGACCTGCCCTCAGGCGCCCGACGCGAAAAAGTCATCCAATACGTCTTTGACAAGTACGGCGAACGCGGCGCCGCCATGACGGCCAATGTCATCACCTATCGCAGCCGCTCGGCCCTGCGCGAAGTGGGCAAGGTATTGGACTTGCCGCCCGAGCAATTGG
The DNA here is from genome assembly GCA_003353845.1 of Pseudomonadota bacterium. Taxonomy (GTDB): domain Bacteria; phylum Myxococcota_A; class UBA9160; order UBA9160; family JADFDR01; genus GLO-12. The sequence continues at coordinate 29,098 of PIVT01000039.1, forward strand.
AGCAAGTCTCCAAGCAATTGGCCGGGGTGGATGATCACAGCGACACCGCCGAAGTGCACGAAGCCCTGGCCCAAGGCGGCATCGACGCGACGGCCCCTTCCATGGTCTTGCTCTTGGAGTTGTCAGCCCAACTGCGTGGCTTACCCCGTCACTTGGGACAGCACTCGGGTGGCGTGGTCATTGCCGCGGGGCACTTGGATGAAATCGTGCCCATAGAACCCGCCAGCATGCAGGGGCGTCGCGTGATTCAATGGGACAAAGAGGACTGCTGCGATCGCGGCATGATCAAAATTGACCTGCTGGGTTTGGGCATGCTCAAAGCTTTGGAAGAAACCCTGCCCTTGATCGAACGTTTTGAAGGCAAGAACGTCGATCTCGCCAACCTGCCCCCCGACGACCCCAAAACCTTCGCCCTGATTCAACGCGCCGATACCGTGGGCACCTTTCAAATTGAAAGCCGCGCCCAAATGGCGGTGCTGCCGCGCCTGCGCCCGGAACGCTTTTACGATTTAGTCGTTCAAGTGGCCATCATTCGCCCCGGTCCCATTCAAGGCAAGATGGTGCACCCCTACCTCCAACGCCGCGCGGGCCGCGAGCCCGTGCACTACCCCCACCCTTGCCTGGAACCCATCTTGAAACGCACCTTGGGCGTGCCTTTGTTCCAAGAGCAATTGCTACGCATTGCCATGGCCGCCGCGGACTTCACGGGCGGCGAAGCCGAAGAACTGCGACGCGCCATGGGCTTCCGTCGATCCAATGATAAGACCGACAAAATGGAACGCCTGGCGAAAAAGTTGCAATCGGGCATGCAAGCCAAGGGCATTGAGCAAGACGCACAAGAAGAAATCCTGCGTGGGATTCTTTCCTTTGCGCTTTACGGCTTCCCGGAATCTCATGCAGCTTCTTTTGCCTTGATCGCTTATGCGTCGGCTTACCTGAAAGCTCATCATCCGGCTGCTTTCTTGGCGGGCTTACTCAACGCTGCGCCCTTGGGCTTTTACAGCAAAGCCACTTTGATCAAGGATTTTCAACGCCACGGTGTCACCGTGTTGCCCATCGACGTGGCGAGTTCCTCCTGCAAGACGAGCTTAGAATGGATGTCTGAGCAAGAAGATGCGCCAGGCAAGACAACGCGCAAGCCAAAGCTGGCCGTGCGGCTCGGCTTGCGCCTCGTGCATGGATTACGCCGCGAAACCAGCGAGGCCATTGAGCAAGCAAGCAAAGAAAATCCATTTGCCGACGTAGGTGATTTAGCCCGCCGCGTTCATTTCTTCGGTGACGAGCTAGAAACCCTGGCCGAATTAGGTGCCCTGCGCGGCATCGACCCCCGCACGGCGCAACGCCGCGCTGCACTGTGGCAGATTGCAGCCATGGACAAGGAAGCCGATTCTCTGTTTCGAGGCATGCTGCCCTGCGAGACAGACAACAGCGAAGACGAAAAAGAAATCCCTTCCCTCGCCGAGCGCTCTTTGCAATCTCCCGTAGAAGAACTCTCGGCCCTGGAAGAAACCCTGGCGGATTATCAAGCCAGCGGCGTGACCACCGGCCCCCATGTCATGGCCTATTTGCGACCCGAGCTGGACCAACGCGGCATCCTCAGCGCCGCAAGCTTGCGACACATGCCCCACGGCAGCGTCGTGCACAGCGCCGGCCACGTCATCGTCCGCCAACGCCCCCAAACCGCCAACGGATTCTGCTTCCTAACCCTGGAAGACGAAACGGGCACCAGTAATGCCGTACTCACGCCTCAGCAATTCAAACGCTTCCGCACTGTGCTGCAGCGCAGCCGGTTGGTTGAGCTGAAGGGGAAGCTTCAGAATGTGGATGGGGTGGTGCATGTTTATGTGTTGTACGTGGGGGAGCTAGAGTTGGAAGGGGTGTTGCCGGAGTCGCATGATTATCGGTGAGAACTCTTCATCACCAGCGACATGAGCGCCGGGGCAAGAAACACGTCTGCCAGAAAGGCGATGCCAATCCCCATAGCCGTCAGGTAGCCGAAGAGGACTGAATTATTCATGGTGCCCATGGTGCCGATGGTGAGGAAGCCGCTGCCGAGGACCAAAGAGGTGAAGAACAGCGCGGCGCCGGTGGTGCGCAAGGTCTTACGTACTGCTAAGGGGGTATCGGGTTCGCCTTGGTAATAGCGGTGGAATCGGTGCAGGAAGTGAATGGTGTCGTCCACGGCCAAGCCGATGAGAATGCTGCCGATGACCATGGTGGAGGTATCGAGGGGGATGTCCAACCAACCCATGATACCCAGGGTCATGACGACGGGAAGTAGATTGGGGATCATGCTGACCAATCCTATTCGCACGTTTCCAATGAGTAAGATCATGAGGGGTGTGATCACGATGAGAGCGAACATGTAGGACTTGGCCATGCTGGTGATCATGGCGAGGAAGATGCGTGACAAAAGAGCGGCCATTCCCGTGATGTGAAAGACGTTGTCTTCGCCGAGATTTTCCGCCAGACCCTCTTCCAGGGCTTCTATAAACGGTGGATAATTCACAGCATTGGCGCGGGGCACGCGCATGGTGATGCGCGCCAACTGAAAGGTGCTGTCGGTCAGCTTTTCGAGGTCGTCGGTGCCGCTGTTCTCAAACAGAAGCAGTTCTTGTGCGATCAAGGCACGTTCCGGTGGCGTGACGTAATAAGCAGCGTCGTTGCCATTCAAGGCTTGGTTGGTTTCTTTGACAACATCGACAATGGAAATGGCTTTGCCGACAAAGATGTCTCCCTGCGTGAGGGATTCGCCGAATTCCATGGAGCGTTCAATGCGCTTCAAAGTTTCAGGGTCGTGGATGCCGTTTTCCTTCTTTGTATCCACAATCACTTCGATGGTTCGTGTTCCGCTCAGGGCTTTATCCAGGCGTTCGGACGCGATGCGTACCGGGAGTTCCTCGGGAAACCAGTTAATGGGAAGATGGTAAAAGCGAACGCTGGGGAGTCCGGCGGCACTCACGGCGAAGAGCAAGAGCCAGAACGCCAGGACCGTCTTGGGGCGCGAAGTGGCCACGTCGCCGATCCAGACGAGCAGCTGCGTCAAACGGTTTCCACTCTGTCCTACCGTGTAGCGGCGCATTCGGCGCAAGGGAAGAATTCCGATCAAGGCCGGAAGTAAGGTGAAGGAATAGATCAGCGAAAAGACTACGCCGAAGGCCGACACGACACCGAGGTGCGTAATGGGAACAAGGTCCGCCGTGGTAAACGAAAGCATCCCCGCGGCGGTGGTGACACTGGTCATGACAATGGCCAAGCCCGAATGCCCGAAGGCGTAGGCGAGGGATTCGTCCTTCGCTTTGTCGTCCGCCCAGGCTTGATACACCAAGACCAGGACGTGCACGACATTGCAAACACAGATACACATGACGAAGACGGGCACCATTTGCAGGCTGATGGAAAAGGGAATCCCGATCCCCACCATCAAGCCAAAGGTACTCAGGACCGTGCAGGTCATGACAATGAGTGTCAGGAAAAGTGCGGACAGGCGCCAGAACAAGAACATCAGCAATACGAAAATCACCACAGCGCATGCTACGAGGTACCCCTTCACATCCTCGCGAAGCATGGTGGTGATGCGATACCCCACCACCGGCCCGCCCGTGACATGCATGGTGAAATCTTCGGAGACGTACTTGGGAAGTAACTCGTCGAGCGCGACGACCATGGAATCCTTCTCAGTACGGTCGAGAAACAGGTGCTCGCCGCTGGTGGCCTGCTCCTGCTCTTCGCCAAAAGAATCCTCCAACCCCAACTCCACACCGCGCTGGGTGTAGGTGACTGGTTGAATCGTGATCATGGTGAGTCGACGATCATGCGAGATGATCTGATCTTCGTAGAGCGGGTTGGCATACACGCGCTGGCGTAGAGTCTCAAGATCGGCCTCGGTTTCTGGCCAGTTCTCCATGAGGTCTTCAACGACCAGTGTGTCCCCCTCGCCGCGCGTGTTGCGCGCATTGATCAGGCTGGTGACTTCGTCGACGTAGGGGAGTTTCTCTTCGATCTCAAGATGCAAGGCCCGCAGCTTCTCTAAAAACTCAAGGTCAAATATCTCGGGGGGTTCGAGAGCAATCAGAATCTGACTGTCGAGGCCGAACTGGTGACGGAATGCGGTGTAGCGCTTGGATTGGATATCGTCTTCGTGCAAGAAGCTCTCGGTGGAGTTGTCCACCACCAACTCGGGAAGGTTCGATGCGAGAGCACCCGCCAAAAAAAGAGAGAGAATCAACACCAACCAACGAAGCCGGTAAACGGTATAGCCCCAGCTTTCGAAGGCCGACTCAATTTTCGCTTTGATGGTCACTACTTGCCCGTCCCTCTCTTTAGCTGCTCATCGCCGGTCGGATATTCCACTACCGGCCTCTCCTTGTAAATGCCTCCGCTGCTTGCTTGATCCATGAGGAGCCGTGCTCCAAGTGAACCCTGAGATGTTAATGGTGCTTACCAAGTACTCCAAATCGCATGGGCACTTTCCTCGATAATCATCTTGTAAGCGCGAGGTCAGCATGAGAGTTTGCAGTATGAGTACTCATGAATCACAACGAAGTTGAGCAATAGATACACCTATGCTCGACGGGTCAGGAGGACGGAAGCATGAAAGTCGAACAACTTATGACCAAGCAAATCGCATCTTGCACTCCCGACTGGAGCCTTAACGAAGCGGCGCGGCTCATGTGGGAAAACGACTGTGGTTGTATCCCGGTTACTTCCGGCGATGAGATGAACCGCGTGCTGGGAATGGTCACTGATCGCGATATTTGCATGACTGCCTATTTTTGCGGAGCGTCCCTTCGAGAACTGCATGTTCAAGAGGCCATGTCCAAGGATCCCATCTGCTGCCTGCCCTCCACTACGCATGAAGAGGCTGAGGCCATGATGCGTGATGCGCAAGTGCGGAGGATACCGGTGGTTGACGATGCGGGAGGTTTGCTGGGAATTCTGTCGCTGGCCGATCTCGTTCAGGCTCAGCGCAAATCGGGCCGTCAAGTCACAAAATCCCAGATTAGCGACTTGCTCGCAGCCATCTGTGAGCGGACTCGTCCCGTCGAGGAGGGAGAGACAATATGATTGCCGAGTTTCGAATCACGCCCTTCGATACCAAGCAAAGCTTTCCCCGGTTGGTGGCCGAGGTCTTGCGCATTGTTTCCGAGAGCGATCTTCAATATCAGTTGCACGCCATGGGCACGACGCTTGAAGGGGAGTTGAGTGAGATTTTGTACGTTGTCCAGAGAGCACATGAGGTACTGCGGAAACATAGCGACCGCGTGCTGATCGAACTCTCCATCGACGATCGTTCCGGGCGAGAAGGCGAACTGATTCGAAGCATTGAACATGTTCGTGAACTCGACACAGGGATCCCGCTGGAGCGGCTCACGGTGACCGGGGAATACTGATCGAAAGGAAACATCGGCGTGCACGCTGCTGGCCCAACCGCCAGACATGAGTGATCTGCTCTAAAAAGAGTTCATCAACCCCTGGCTTGCTTGATCTCCCGATCACACATGCCAATCAAATATAAGATCCCATCCAGACCCAGACAAGACAGTGCTTGCTCCGCCGATTCTTTCACTTTGGGTTTGGCGCGAAAGGCGATGCCCAGCCCGGCCTTGTTGAGCATGGGCAGGTCGTTGGCTCCGTCGCCCACTGCGATGGTTTGGCGACGCTTGATGCCTTCTTCCACGGCTATTTCTTTGAGCAAGGAGGCTTTGCGTTCGCCGTCGACAATCTCGCCCAGCACGCGGCCTGTCAATTTGCCATCGACGATCTCCAGCACATTGGCGTGGATGAAATCGATCCCGAGTTTTTTTTGCAGATGTTCAGCGAAGTAGCTGAAGCCACCGGACAGGATGGCCGTTTTATAGCCCAGGGTTTTGAGCGTGCGGATGAGCAACTCGGCACCGTCGGTGAGCGGAAGTTTTTCTGCGATTTCTTCCATTGCCGAAGCGGGTAAGCCTTCCAAGCTGGCTACACGCTGACGCAGGCTTTCCTTGAAGTCGAGTTCGCCGTTCATGGCGGCTTCGGTGATGGCCATGACTTCTTCACCGGAACCCGCGGCCTTGGCCAACTCGTCGATGACTTCTACTTGAATCAAGGTGGAGTCCATATCAAAGGCCACCAGGCGGCGGTTTCTGCGATACACGTCGTCGGCCTGAATCGCGATGTCGATGCCCAGTTCATCGGCGGCACTTAACAATTCCGAGCGCAAGACCTTGGGATCTTCGGGCGCTCCCCAGACGGAGAACTCAATGCAAGCCTGCGCGGGTTGAGGCATCCCGCCCACAGGCACTCGGCCAGACAATCGGGCAACGGTCAAAATGGTCAACCCATGAGCTTTGACCAATCCACTGATTCTCTCCAATTGCCAAGCCTCAATCTCTCGCCCCAGCAAGGTGATGATGTGCCGCGATTGGTCTTGAGAGAGCACCCATTCGCCGTATTCCTCCTCGCTCATGGGCGTAAAGCGAATATCGAGGCCGAAGGAATGTGCCTTGAACAGCATGTCTTTGAGCACGGGGACTGATTCCGTTTCAGCTTCCAGTTCCACCACGATGGCCAGGGTCAAGGTGTCGTGGATGACAGATTGTCCCACGTCCAGGACGCGTACCTTGTGCTCGGTCAAGACGCTGCTGAGCCCTTGAAAAATTCCCGGGCAATCGGTGCCCGTTAAGTTCATTAGGATGATGTTGGTCATAATTCGGAAAACTCTTTCATCGGATGTTCAAATGGCGAGCCAGGGACTGACCTCAAACCAGGGAAAGAGTCTAGCGGGGAGCGGTCGACCCAGCGATAACCTACACTCGCGAATCTGAGTCTAAAAGCCTCAGATTGAGTGGAGAAACAGCTCTTCGCCTGGATTTCTCCAGTTCACCTTGAAACAGACCGAAAAGTGGACCGGCTCTTGGTGCCCTTGGTGCCCCTGGAAAAGGACCGGAATGTAATATGGATTTAACGGAAACCGTCTATCGCTTCGATATCCGTTTGTCCGACGT
>PIVT01000110.1 GCA_003353845.1 Pseudomonadota bacterium
AAGTCGAACCAGGTGACCGGGGTCGAGATGGAAGACGGAACCATCATCAAGTGCGACCGAGTTGTGTCGAGTGCGGGTTATCACAACACCTTTGGCAAGCTCGTTCCCGAAGCCGTTACGAAATGCTTGGAAATTCCGCGGCGTCTTTCCATTGGAAACTCGTCCGGTTTCTTGATGGCCAACATCGGGCTAAGCGCTAGCCCGGAAGAGTTGGGACTCAGCGGTGCCAATCTCTGGTATCACCCGACTCGTGCAGACGGTGACATGTTTGGTGCAGTGAGCGACTTCATGGCGGACCCGTTAAACCCAGAACACGATCCGATGATCATGGTGACGTTCCCGTCCATCAAAGACCAGTTGGGAGAAGACGCCCACGCAAGCAAGACGACTTGCCAGATGCTCTGCACCGTGGACTATGCATGGTTCGAAAAGTTCGCCGAACAAAAGAACAGGCGACGAGGGCCGGAGTACGAAGCATTGAAGACCCAGTGGAGCGATCGACTCCTGGCGCTCTTGCTGCGCTTCTACCCACAGCTTGAGGGGCACATCGAACTCGTCGATATATCCACTCCTCTTTCTATTGCGCACTATCTTCGGACGGATGAGGGAGGGGCGGTCGGTCTGGATCACTCACCGGGGCGCTTCACGGATTGGGAAGTGATGCGGCACCTGAATTCGCGCACCCCGGTCTCGGGACTCTGGCTCACCGGCCAGGACACCGTGACTTGTGGGCAACCCATCGCGCAAGCTTCGGGCTTGATTACATCGATGCGAATTCTTGGATTCTGGCGTTCGATCCGCTATCTCGCGAGAACTCTTCCGCCCATCGTCAGGCGAGTGGTCGCCGACCTTCGTGCAGACGTTCGGGGCTGATGTTTCTCGTATTCACCAGAATTCAAGGATGGTACGGTTTGATCTTGCCTCGTATCCTTCGATTTCTCGGTAGCAGGCTTAGGTAACCACCTGCCCAAGTTGTGGATCAAGTCTGCGGTGGTGATGTTGATTCAGAGGGGCGACCAGAAGTCCTTGGTGCTAGGCTGCTATTTAATTAGTATGCGTCCTATTGACGAGATTAAAGACATCAATAGGACGTCTACTTAATGTCAGGTGGTAATGACGGATCAAGAGACCTTCTAGTTGAGGAGCATCGTTATGGATAATAAAATCGTACTGATCATTCTTGCATTGCTGCTGCCTCCGGTTGCTGTCTTTCTCAAGAATGGTGTAGGGAAAGATCTTCTTATCAATGTTGTCCTTTGTTTGCTCTTCTATTTGCCGGGTGTTGTACACGCCCTTTGGTTGGTTACTAAGTAGCCACGAGCGCTCGTACGAGCCAGGCCGGTGGGAACGTTACGTGCCAAGCGAAAGGTTACTATTAACCTAAGCCTCGCTGGCTAAATCTAGTTAGCTCCCGCCGAATCGTAGCCCCCGACCCACTTTAGACCCTCGCGTTCCACTGATCCGAAATTTCCTCCGATGGTAATCTCCGTCAGCCGAGCTGTGCCGAAAGGGAAGAAGTCGGTAGTCAGTTTCTCGAACATGGCCGTTGCGCCTATCGCCAGAGTCCAGCCCCTCTCGTCTTCCTTAAGCGAGATCTTGAGCGAGGTTAACTCCTCCGAGTAGTCGTGAAGGGTCTTCCCCTGTGCGTTGAGCAGCACTATTTTGACACCCTTAGGTAACAAAGTATCGGTTGGCTTTGGGAGTTTCCAGGCACCGCCCTTTGCCTGCTTCAGGGTGCCGGAAGCCACACTGATCTCGAGCCATATAGGTTCATCTCCTTCAACCCATATAGGGTCGTAGCCTTCGAGCCATATCGGATCGTGTCCTTCGATCCACTGCGGGTCATGGATCTCGATCCACTGCGGGTCGTATCCTTCTGCGAGCCACTGGGGGTCTTCTATCTTGAGCCAAATAGGATCTTCTATTCCAGCGAGTTCATGGCGAATCGAGATATTGTCGATGTCGGGAGAGATTCCGTTGCTTGTTTCAGCCAAGACGATGTGCGATCTGATCCTCAGGTGCTCTTCGCTGTTTTTTTCCGTCTCACTCAGTTTCATGACGCGTATCTTTACAGTCATCTCTTGAAAAACGAGTGCCTGCGGGTCAGCAGTGGCTGTTCCCGCGAAGGCTAAGGCAACAAGTGTCGTAGTAAATGTCCTCATTTTGGGCCTCCAGGAATTGGAATCGAGACAGTATGACAGAGGTGTCACCACAACAGAATGAAAAAGTCGCTCACAGTATCGATTTAGCACCTAACAGATCGCTGCACCGGCCCCGGGATCAAGCCAGGCTAATTCAGCGTCACGAGTTTGCTAGCTTTAATGAATCCACGTGGCGGCGCAGGGCCGTGCTCCGGAGCTTTATACGTCAGGTGCTTGCGGAATTCTGATCTTCGGACAGAGCGTTTGCTTCTTGTTGTCAGGAAAATGAAAATTGGATTCAAGTATGGGCGACACAACACCACCTCGATATATGGGTGAAAAGCCACCACCACGCTGGTTTATTAAAGCCTTCACTCGCATCAATGTCTGGGTTTATCGTCTGAGCGGTGGCAGGCTGATGGGTTCCTTTTCCGGCTACCCAATCTGCTTGGTAACCATGACCGGCGCAAGAAGCGGTCGCCAGCGCATTGTTCCACTCATGTATGTTCCTCATGGCGAAACCATAATTTTGGTTGCTTCCCAGGGAGGTAATCCTAAACATCCAGTCTGGTATTACAATTTGGTGGCACATCCTGAAATCGTCGTAGAACAGGGAGGCAGGCGACTCCAGCTAAAAGCACGATTGGTAGACGCAGATGAAAAAGATTGGTTATGGCCTATTTGTGTCGAGCACTACGATCCCTACGAAACGTACCAGATGCGCACAACACGGGATATTCCAGTTTTTATTTGTGAGCCAAATGTTTAAAGGAGAGCGGTAACGGGCCCGTGAGCTTTATACGTTAGGTATCAAACAGAAACGATGTTCTTAACACAGGTGACCCTATGGGACTTTATAGCAAGTACATACTGCCAAAAGTTGTGCATTTCACTTGTAGCATGAAGCCTAATATGTACCAGCGCCGTAAGGTTGTGCCGCTAGCCGAAGGCCTTGTTTTAGAAATTGGCATTGGTTCTGGCTTGAACATTCCTTATTACGACGTAGGTCGTGTTGAAAAAGTGCTGGGTTTAGATCCATCACGGGAGATGACACGAATCGCGGAAAGTTCCGCTAGCACTGTCCCCTTTGACGTTGAGTTTATTGAATTGCCAGGTGAGGAGATTCCACTTGAGAGTCAAAGTGTAGACACCGTCCTCATGACCTACACGTTGTGTAGTATCCCGGATACGGGGAGGGCTCTGCAGCAAATGGCTCGGGTGTTAAAGCCCGGTGGAAAATTGATTTTTTGCGAGCACGGTGCTGCGCCAGACCCGAAGGTGCTCCGTTGGCAGAATCGCTTGAATCCCATCTGGAGTCGGGTCGGAGGAGGGTGTCAACTCAATCGCGAGATTCCCGAACTTATCGAAATAGGTGGCTTCAGAATTGTCGATATGGAATCTATGTACATTCCTGGTTGGCGCCCGGCATCCTTCAATTACTGGGGTGTTGCAGTCCCTGCATGAGGCCTGGTGCATTTGCCACCTGACCCATGCAGGCCCATGGTGAATTTGAAAAGGGGTGAAACAGTGGCTACTGCTGAAAATTCTTTCGAGGGAAAATCTACCAGTCCCTATCACTATTGGGCAAAGGTGGAGAAAATTGTAGACGGGGATACCGTAGACTTGGAGGTTTCTCTTGGGTTTGAGTTAGCTATAAAGATTAGGGTAAGGCTAACGAGTGTTGATGCTCCGGAGATCTTTGGTGTCAAGAAAGTATCGCAGGAATACAAAGCGGGGATGAAGGCAAAGAGGTATTTGGAAAGCCTGATCCCCAAGAGTAAATGGATCGAAGTGAAGATCCAACAAAACGCGCAGAGAGAAAAATATGGTAGATGGTTAGGAGAGCTGTATTCCGAAGGCATTAATCTGAACAAGAAAATGATTAAGTCGAAATACGCAAAGAAGCTAACACTGCTTCCCCTATTGCTCTGTGGGCTCACTTCGCTTGCGGCCCGTGCCGATGGGGAGTTTTTTAATTCCACGCATGCTCCGGGGTACGCGCAGACTCCCTGGGCCACGGTGCACGCGGATTCGAGCAATTCAGACTATGTACCCATCGAGACGAGCTTGGACCTCGTGCAGAGCTTTCACGTCCTCGAAGGGGCTGCGCTCTGGACGCCCCCTACGCTGGGCCTCAAGAGGCAAATCTATATCGCGAGTGGGCGAGGGCCGGGCACCAGCCATCTGCACGCATTCTCGCGTGAGGGTGCCTTGCTGTGGGAGAGCCCACCCCAGGAGTCCTTGGATGACCTCGATTCGGCGGCGCTGATCAGCGCGCCAGTGGTGGACGAGGACGGCGATGTTTATATCGGAGACGCAAACCAGTTCTGGGCCTTTCATGGCGATGGTCAGCGCAAATGGGTCACCGATTTCACCGACCTCAAGATCGAGGGGCCCTTCATCACGGGGATGATCTGCGGTGAGTATGTCGGGGGCATCAGCGCCGATGGCAAGGTGATGTTGCTTCGCAGGGCGGATGGTAAGCTGGCGCTGCCCGTTCTCGATCTGCCAGGCGGAGCGGGGCCCGATGGCCCAGCGATACCCGATGCCCTTTGGGCGGACGGGCTCGTGGATCCCGCGATTCGAGATCGTACCTGGGAGATCCTGCGCGGACATCGCTATGAAATTGCGAATAGTCCGGCGGTGCATCCGCAAACCGGTCGCATCTTCATCATCGGTTCCGGCGAGGGTGGGGAAGGTCGCTTCTATGGCATCGATGTGGAGTCGGATCGACTGCGCATCGACTTTGCAACGCCGGTCCCGCCCGGGAGTGGAACCAGCCCAGCCATTTCACCCGACGGCGCACGTCTCTATGCCATGGCCAAGGGCGATATGTTCGCCATCGACACCGAGAGCGGGGAGCCGCTCTGGACCCTTGCAGTCAACGGGCAGGATGCGTCTCCCTCCGTGGCGCGGGATGATACGGTTTATGCTCTGGGCGGGGAGCGTCTCGTCGCGGTGGATGGGGGGCTGGGCCGGTTGAAGTGGAGCGCAGACTACACTGACTTCGCGGCTTCGCGCTTGCCGGAAGTCTGGACACGCTTTGGTCTCCTCACGACCGGTAAGCCGGTGGCCTTCGTCGATAGCGTCGTGACCGTCACCCCTAATCAGTTGTGGACGAGTCTGCTCATTGGATACGAAGTGAACCTCTTCGGTCGGCGTTTCACTCATGCGGTGGAGACCTACTTGGTAGCCTTAAGCCCGGTAGATGGCGCGGTACAGCGTTTCTACCCGATTCCGGATACCAGTGAGGGAGCGATTACACTCACTCGTGACGGCGATCTCATCCTCGACATCTTAGCTGCGCAAGCGTCCATCGCGTATTACGGAGGATATCAATGGCTCCTTCCCGCGGTCGCGCGCGCCGAGAAGCCCAGGGCAGGGCTTGTTGGCTTTCGCCCAGATGGCCGAGACGCCGACCTCGAATCAATCGAATAGGGTGGGGCGACCGGATTTCAAGGTGAGGGATAGAGATTGCGCCGCTTCCAATTGGCGTATAGAAATGCGAATCCTCCTCCTCAGTAGAATATAAAAGAGCTATCTAATATCAAGATAATGCATCGAGACTTCGTCGTCGCGAATTGCTATAATGAGACGAAGCGATTGTCGAAACATTGCTTAGGGTGCTTGTTCCTTACGGGTTGTGTGACCCCTTGTTAATGATGCTGCCCGGTAAACAGTTTTTAAAGGAGTCCAGTATGAACATAAAGCACACTATCTTCTTCGCCGTAGGATGGCCGATACTGGTCGCCGCTGGGGTTTTGTGGGTTCCAGGTAGCGCTAATCTCGCAGACGCTGGCTGGGCCACATTCGGTGGTTATGCGGCTTGTGGCTGGTTTTGGGTCGCTCAAAGACTGGAGCTGTAAGATCTGAATGGCCATATGGCCGGGAACCCGTTCGCAAGATTCTGCGTTCAGCAAGCCTCGTGGATCCCCCGCCTACCGCTCCAACAGAGGTCAGTCGGTCAGCGCTTTCTCGATGGCCTTTGCAAGTTTTTCAGGTTTGGTGGCAGGGGCAAAACGCTCTAGGACTTCGCCGTCTTTGCCGACCAGGAACTTGGTGAAATTCCATTTGATCTTTTGCGAACCCATTACGCCGGGCGCTTCACTTTTGAGGTGCTGAAATAAGGGGTGTGTGTTGTTTCCATTGACATCAATTTTTGCGTGCATGGGAAAACTCACGCCGTAATTGATCAGGCAGAACTCCTGTATCTCGTCGTTACTGCCGGGGTCTTGCCGGCCAAATTGATTACAGGGGAAGCCCAGTATCTCAAGGCCTTGGTCTTTGTATTGGTTATAGAGTTTTTCCAAGCCCTCGAATTGTGGTGTTAGACCACATTTGCTGGCTGTGTTGACGATCAAGATCACTTTGCCTTTATAGCTTTCCAGCTTGGTCGATTTGCCAGTGATGCTTTCTATTTCAAATGGATGAATAGATGACGATGACATAGGAGGTGCTCCGCTTTTTAGAGGGGGAGGGGAAGCGATTCCACTCCAAGAGTATAGGGCGCAGCGAAGAAATTGCCGAATCGAGGATTCACTTTGCCAAGGGCAGTTCGCCGACCAGGTGTTACTGTTGAGTCAGCGACGAATAGTAGGCCCGCGAGGAGGAGGGGTGATGGCTATCGGCAGGATCATGACATTGGTTTTCTTGATCGACCTACTTGTCCTCGCCATTCTGGGCTTCTTTTTGTTCCAGCCCGTGTCCTACACAGAATATCAGGGGGATGGTTTCACCTGCAGCGTTCCGGCGGGCGAACAGACCTTGCCCTTCGAGCAATGGGGATGGCACAAGCACCATTTTACGGGAAAAGGGGAGCTGTACGTTTCCCATCGACCCCTGTCGGGGACCTTTGAGGAAGAGGCGCAGGAGCTTGGCCAGTACCTTCAGGGGGCAGCCTTCCAGCAAGAAATCAGGGTTGTCGACGACGGACGATTCTTCGTCTTTAGCCGAGGCAAGAGTTGGAGGAAGTACGTCTATCTCTTCTCGGTGGACCAGGAAGTTTTCTGGGTCGAAAACCTCGGAAAACACTCTACGATGCTGACTTATAAAGAAGTGGCCGATCGGGTGCTGACGACACTGGTGGTGGGGGAGCAGGCCTCTCATCCCTCGCTGCCCGTAGCCATTGCGAACATCAACCGTGAAATTTTATGGATCAGTCAGAGTCCCATGCTCCTGTTCCGCATTTTGGCTGGCTTCCTTGTCGGAGTCTCTGCCTTGGTGGCTTCCTTGCTATCCCTTTCCGGAGCCATTCCGCCTCGTAGCTTCGGTCCCATTGCCATTCGGCAGGAAGGGAACATATACCTGGTAACGCGTAGCCCCGGAAAATATCAGGGGACCTTCGGGGCCCTGGTACTGACCTCTGAGGCCTTGACCCTCTTTTGTTTCAAGAGGCCTGTGGTAACGCTTTCCAGGGGGGAGCGAGAGAAAATATCCCTTGAGCAAAAACGGGGGAAGACTTTCCTTGTGATTCAGGAAGGCAATAAAGTATTTCAGATCCATGTGGCCGACCCGTATGTCTGGATGAATGATATCGGGAGCCACCTTTGATTCTAGCGAGCCCGAAGCTCCCTCATGAGGAGGGGATTGTTTCGCGGGCGTCTGGTGGAGAGGGTGGCGTCAGCATGGGTGTGGTGAGTTTCTCGACCCGCGTGCAGAACGCAGCGACCTCGCTGAAGCGGTCCTCCTCTACTTTGCGATAGCGGTGAATCGGACTCGTGGCAAAATAGGCTGCGGACGTAGGGTCTTTTTCGAAGTTCAACCAGGCATCACGCACTTGATTCCCGATCGTAGCTGGAAGGTCGAGCCTTGATACGAGGTAGGGGCTCGGCCCGGGCTCACTGCTTGCGAGCACGCGCACGGAGGAGCGGAGTGGCTCAGTCATCGCAGCCAAGGCCGCGTTGCGGACAATGCCCACCTGGGCGCGGCCTTCGATGATATCGAATAGCACTTGTCCGTTGTTCGAGGCCACGCTCAGTTCGAAGTTGTGATCAGGCCGCTTCTCGATCTTCTCGGCAATCGCGAGAAGTCCGAGTCGAACAGGCATGGTTTGCGTACTCAGCGCGACACGTATCGGGTGCCCCACCAGATCGCTCACCTCGT
>PIVT01000266.1 GCA_003353845.1 Pseudomonadota bacterium
AACGACGACGCGATATTTGACCAACCCGGGTTCGATGCCGTAAAGAAGGTCACAATGAAGCTCGACGGAGAGACGCTGGCTTTCGAGACCGGACCGCTCGATTCATAATCGATCATGGCGTCGAGTTCACTCAAGATCATTATCAACGGAACATTGGCCGTCTCGTAGAAGACGGGCCCGAAGAGGTCCGATGGAGCAGCGATTGGCGCGGCCGCCTTGATGCGTGGGTCACGCATCTCAGGGTGATAGGTAACGAGCAGCGTCGTCAGCCCACCCAGCGAGAGGCCAGTGGCGCCAATGCGATTGGGGTCGATGGTTGATTCGAAGAGATTGGCTGGCTCTTCATTCCAGGCCAGCATCGTATCGATGATGAAACTCACATCACCGGGTTGATTGACCACGTCGCTCAGATCGGGTCCCCCAGGTGCAAAGAGGTTCGAAAAAGGAAACTGCGGTTCGACTACGACGTATCCATGTGTAGCCAAGTGACGCGTGAGGTATGCCCCTTCTCCCATGAAGGAGGAGAACCCATGGCTATACACAATCAGCGGATGTGCAACGCGTTCGATCTCCGTGCTGCCTGCCACCTCGACGGCTGGATACGAGATGATCGCGGACAGTGTCCGCCCCCGCTCCGCATCGTAAAACGTCGTCGACTTCGTCTTGGCCACATAGGGCCCGTCTGCGAGGATCTCTTCGCTCGTCAAAGGCGGACCGCAAGCCAAACACAGCGAAACCGCAACACCCGCTAGAAGAACCTTCACTAATCGCGCAACACCAACACCTTTCATAACCCTCATTCCCCTTACGTTACCAAGGTCTCGCCTGCATCCCCTAGACGTACCCAAGACCTTGCCCCTCCTCCCAGACTAGCGTGAGAACGCATCAACGAAACTATCGGGCAGGTAAAGCCGCCCCGGGCGCCTAGCATTGGAAAGTGCAACTTGAGTGCAAAAGCCCTCAATTAATCTGCGTATTCGACCCCACGGACTCACATTGATTAGAGCCGCGCCGCCCCCTACGCCCTTAGTGGTAGAGATCTTTGGGACGGACTTTGCGGTGGAGGGTGCGCCTGTAATGAAAACGGGGACCCAGAAGAAATTCTGGGTCCCCGCATTGGTTTCATGGAGTACTACTTTTCTTGGATCAAGTCGGTTTTTGCATCACCGCGTACCAGTTCAGGGAGATCAGTTCCTCTTCTTCCGCTTTGATATACGATTCCGCATTGGCGTGCAGACGGCGAAGCAGCTGGAAGATCTTTTTGGGAACCAGGCGGATTGTCGACAGGAAGGAGAATACTGCCTCGTACTTGTCGTACAGGACGATCTCCTTTTTAATCATCCCCACCGCAGGTTGTCCATGGGAAACCTGCAAATCAAATCCCGCATTTTTGAAGGTGTCTTCCCAATATTTGTAGTGCCAGAAGCCGCCAAACACGGTGAGCTCACGAGTGTGCTGAATCAATAACCGGTGGGCGTGGTTGTCGCGATCGTAGGCATCCAGTGCCGCAACGTCGTTAAAGCCAAATTTCGCACCTGGTTTCAAGACACGGAATATTTCCCCCAATGTAAAAGCGGGATCGCTGACATAGGTCATGGGCTGGATCGCGTAAACCGCGTCAAAGGTATTGTCTGCGAAGGGGAGAGGTACGTTGAAATCGCCGACCTGAAAGTTTTCTTTCTGCAATTTTGGATTCAACCACGATTTCTCAATCTGCGATTTGTCGATGTTCTGGCCGTACATGGTACTGCCTGAAATTTCTCCCATGCTGGCAGCGATGGCACCGCAACCGCATCCGACTTCCAACACCTTGTCGCCCGGGCCTACACCAAGATCCTTGCACAGTTTTTCCTCTAACAGGATCTGGTTTTCCATCACGGATTTTTCTGAATCCAATTCAGGCGGCATATACATTTTTTCGACGGAGCCGAGGGTGCATAACAAGTGGATGATTCTGTAAAGGGTTTCAAGTTCCTGGCTGCTGCCCTGTTGGTAGCCTTTCATGGGAACACCGTTTTC
>PIVT01000267.1 GCA_003353845.1 Pseudomonadota bacterium
CTTCTTCTTTCATCAATGCCCGTTCGGCCTTTTGCTGCGCTACGAGCTCGGCTTCTTTCTGCCTCCTGAGAGCGCCCTCCTCATTTCGCCGTCGCTTGGCCTCCTCTCGCTCGGCCGTTTGCTGGGCTACGAGCTCGGCTTCTTTCTGCCTCCTGAGAGCGCCCTCCTCATTTCGCCGTCGCTTGGCCTCTTCTTGCTGGAACTTGGCCTCCTCTCGCTCGGCCTTTTGCTGGGCTACGAGCTCGGCTTTTTTCTGCCTCCTGAGAGCGCCCTCCTCATTTCGCCGTCGCTTGGCCTCTTCTTGCTGGAACTTGGCCTCTCGCTCGCGCTTGGCCCGTTCGGCCTTTTGCTGGGTTACGAGCTCGGCTTCTTTCTGCCTGCTGAGAGCTCCTTCCTCATTTCTCCGTCGCTTGGCCTCTTCTTGCTGGTGGATGGCCTCCTCTCGCGCGCGCGCTGCTTCCTCGACTACACTTTTCCGCTTCAGATCCCCAGAGCCGTGGTCATGCGACATACCCGCCGAAGCCATGGCCGCCTGGAAGGCGCTTTCGTTCATAGCCTTCATATGGGCGAAGTGCGGGCGATTTTTCACGAAGTGGGCAATAAACATCACATTCCGAGGGTCATTCTCTTGTTGTGGCCTGAAGAGATGCCAGGTAGGCGACCCGATTCCGTTTTCCCCTCGATTGATGCAATTCCAAGACATGACCTGGTGAGGTCGAGATTCATTTCAAACGCGTTCAGAGTTACATGTATCCTGGTAGGTAGGTACTGATAGATATGTCTTCACTGAAAAGTAGGGTTCGGGTTCGGGTTAGGGTTAGGAAGATGCCCCACTTACCACTATATTCTCCTTTCTGAGCCTCGCCAAAGCGTGAAGCGCAGGTTCCTCGAGCACGATGCCGCGTTCGTTATTGCGGTCTCTTATGCTCTTCGCTGTGTTGAGTCGAGCGTCACGATCGGCTGCATCAACGCCGATGCTTGAGACATCGTCCATGTATACCTGTTCGGCAATCTCATGCCGTCTGCGGTCGACCACTCCCTGGTCCCAAAATTCACGACCGTCGTGCATCGCCTCGGCCCTGATCAAGCAGTCACCGTCGGCTGCGACGTCCGTGATGTTGAGGCCTTGGTCGGCATTTACGTGGTTGATGATGAGTCGTTGGTACTCATCTTGCGCCTCATTCTCAACCCCGGCATTCTCGCTTTCTTGAATTGCGCGTTGAATTGCGCGTTCCACATCTGCGTCATTTTGAAACTCGCGCAATTCCTTATATAAACTCATCTCGCGGAAGACGCCCTCGTAAAGCACCCAAACGTAGCCTCTGATCACGCAACACCGACCAACATCGTGAAACGCCGATCATTTGAAACCTGACAAATCACATCGTCGCGGTTAAACATGGTCGATTACGCATTATCAAACATGGTCGATTACGCATTATCTTTCTCCATCACATTTCGTCGCGGCCGCCCACCCGGCGCTTCGCGCCGGGCGAGCGGCCGCTCCTCCCTACCCTCTCAATCCGCTACCCTCTGCGATCGTCAAGTACCAAAAACTAACCTTCATTCTCGTGATGTTGCTTCCATCATTTGAACCCTGACACATCACACGCCGTGCGGCTACACATCGTCGCCATCACATTTCGTCAATCTCGTGACGTTGCTCCCATCATTTGAAACCTACAGATCACACACCGTCGTGCGGTTACAAATCACATCGTCGCAATCACATTTCGTCGCGGCCGCCCGCACGGCGCTTCGCGCCGTGCGGGCGGCCGCTCCTCCCTCCGCTACCCTCTCAAGTGCCTGCGCTCGTGAGACTAACCTGTTCAAAACGGCGAAAGATTTTGCGCGCCCACTGACTGCTTGTTTTGAAACCCTCACACGTTTGTTTGGTCACGTGCGCCGGGCGGGCGGCCGATCCCGCGGAACCCTACATCGTCGCGGCGCTCAAGTTCGATTCATGTTCGAAAATCCCGGAACCCTACATCGTCGCGGCGCTCAAGTTCGATAT
>PIVT01000004.1 GCA_003353845.1 Pseudomonadota bacterium
AATGAAGACACCTACTAAGGATGGCAGAAATAGCCATGAGGCGAAGGACGGCAGAATGACGACGGCAAAACGACGGAGTAATGCAATGGGAAGAGTCATGGGCATTTCGACCATAAGTGGGTTCATCTTTACAGCTGCTCTGGTGCTCTTTGCAAATAGTGCCTTGGCCATCGCTCCTCAAGATCAAATCGATCGACTCGGTAAGGATTTGACACCTGTAGGTGCAGAAAAGGCGGGAAATGCGGCAGGTACCATTCCCGAGTGGACAGGCGGTATTACGAAGCCACCTGCGGGATGGACGGAAGATCAGAAGCGTCCCGATCCCTTTGCAGGAGAGAAGCCTCTCTTTACGATTAATCGAGACAACGTCGATAAGTACAAAGACAACCTCACCGTGGGTCAGATGGAGTTGATCAAGCGATACGATGGATATGAAATGCATGTGTATCCCTCGCATCGCACCTGCTCCTTCGCAGATTGGGTGTATGAGCGCTCGAAGAAAAACGCGGGCCGCGCAACACTGGATGAGGACGATATCTATTTGACAGAGGGCTGGGGCCCCTTCCTGTTCCCCATCCCCAATTCCGGAGCTGAAGCGATTTGGAATCACACGCTGGGTTATGTCGGTGACGGCAAGATCGGGTACAACGCCATTATCGTGCCCACCAAGGGAGGCAGTTTCACGGTCGTGCACGAGCGCGATAGTTTCTATCCCTTGTTTGGTGACGAGTCTATCGACAGCATCGAAGATGCCGGAGGAATCGCGACTTACTTTATCATCGACAAATTGGGGCCAGCACGCTTGGCGGGCGAGGTAACCTTGGTGCATGAGATGGTCAACGAAAAGCGCCGCGCTTGGAGGTATAACCCCGGTCAGCGTCGTGTAAGGCGCGCACCGACCGTGGCTTATGACAATCCCATTGTTGCTACGGAAAGCCTCATGACCAATGACCAGGCCCGCTTGTTTAACGGTGAGCTGGATCGCTTCGACTTCAAACTCATGGGGAAGAAGGAAATCTACGTTCTCTACAATAACTTTGCCTTGGATATTACACCGCTGAGTTACAAAGAGATCTTTGGACCCAAATACCCACGACGCGATCTGATGCGTTATGAGTTGCACCGCGTGTGGGTTGTGGAAGCGACGGTTCGAGAAGGGAAGCGACATCTCTTCAGCAGGCGAACGCTCTATTTGGATGAGGATAGCTGGATCGCGGTGGCCGAAGACATTTACGATAAGCGTGGGCAAATCTGGCGCGTCATGGAGGAAGCGCCCAAGCTGGCTTGGGAAGTACCTACCTGCGCGGCGGATGGCAGCTTTAGTTATGACTTGGTCGCAGGGCGCTACGTGGCGGATCGGCAGAAAACCCATGAGCCCGTGCAGATCTGGAACGCCAGGTCGAAAGGCTTAGTGGACCCAGATGACTTTTCGCCTGATGCCTTGCGCCGGATGGGTCGACGCTAAGCAAGAGTCTCTCACTGACGCAGTTGTAAGCGAAGCCGCTTGCGCCAGCCCGAAGAGTCTGTGTCGACGCTAAGAATGTTGAAAGAAAATCGGCCTGCGAGACCCGAGAGGGGATCGTAGGCCGATTTGCTTTTTGCATAGATCTCTGGCCCTGCATCCGATGGGTCCTGGTTTTTTCGCTGGCGTCGTTCCAGACGTCGCAAGCTTTCCGCTTCTGAACAGCGCGCTTCGACAATGGAAATGGGAACACCTTTGCTTGCTGCCCAGTCTATGGCGGCCTGTCGATGTGCCTGCGTCGCATAAGTGGCATCCAGTACGGCTACCCGCCCGGAATCCATGAGTGGCTGGGCGCGCTCCAGCAACCCCGCATATACGCGCTCGGTCATCTCTTCACTGTACAAACCCTCACGCCAGCCCATGAACTCACGATCTTGCAGCCTCATGCCCGCCAGGTGTTTCCGCACGACGTCCGAGGCTACAACGATCCCGTGCAAGGTTTCTGCAACCACTTCGGCCACGGTGCTTTTGCCGGACCCCACGATGCCACTGACCAGTACAAGGCCTGGGGTGTTGTGGCGGGCGAGGGTGCGTTGTGCCAGGCGGAGGTGGCGCTTCAGGCTGCCGGCAGAGTCCTGTCGTTGTCGGGCGGAGAGTTCGGGGGCGCATGCGGAGATGGCGGCCACCTTGGTGCGCACCAACGCGCGATAGGTGATGTAAAAGTCGAGTACGCGGAACAAGTCGAAATCGTCACTGGTTCTTGCGTATCGCCGCAGGAAGCGTTCCCCGAAGTGAACTCGCCCTCGGTAGGCAAAATCCATGAAAGGGAAGGCCACTTCAGAGGCGGGGTCGATGTGCCGGAAATCATCCCGAAACTCGATGCAGTCGATGAACAAGGGCTCGGCATCATCTTCTTCAAACCAACAATGATCGAGGTGAAGGTCTCCATGTCCATCGACAAAATCTCCGTGTTCTCTGCGCGCAAGAAAGCCCCCGGCGTGTTGTTCGAGGAACGCTTCCATGCGGAAGTCGACCTCGGCCAGTGTTTTGGCGGGGACCAGCGACGGAGGCACTTTCTTTAAGTGTTCAACACAGGCGCGCGCTGGAGCGGCGAGCTTGGAGATCCATTCCTCGGCGGACCCGGTGTCTGGAACCTTGATTCGGTGCCGTGCGTGAAATTCGGCAACGCACTCGGCCATTCGCAGCACATGAGGCGTGCGCAGTTTGCCCTGGCGAAGCAAGGAAAGGGTATCCCGACCCTCTGGTAATCGACGCATGACGACGCAGGGTTCTGCACAGGCATCGGAGGACCTCCCTAACTGTTCGCTAGTCGCGCCGACGCGCACGTGCCCCTTTGTAACGCTGGCCTCGGCAAGGCCTAAATAGACATCGGGCGCGAGACGTCGATTCAAGTGTACCTCGCGCAAGCAGTCTTCGGCGCGCTGCGCCCGCGTGCGAAAATTGAGAAACTCAAGATCCACGGCCTTGCGAAATTTATAAACACGATCATGGGTGAGGAAGACGTAGCTGATGTGGGTTTGGATTTCTTCCACGCCTTGGGCGGCGCTTGGGTCGTGAGGGTATGCATTCGGTTGCGTTAGCCCTTGTAAGAGGGATACCTCCAACGCTTCGATGGAGACGCTTTTTCTCGGCATGCGTCATTCTCCTACGGCGGCCCAAGTGTAGAATACTATGAAATGAGATATCGAGCGAGTTCTCCCATGTTCTGGATTCCCCGACGGAGAACCTGTTAGGGAAACGGGGTTTTGAAAAATTTTAGAAGAGCTGTGAGGCTTTACTTGGAGGCGAATATTGGAGGTGAATAAATGGAGGAGAAAGCCAGCGCTCCGACGTTGTCTAGCCTGGCTGTATTCCTTGGACTGGCTCGAAATAGGCTCGATGGGAAGCTTTCTTCCCCTTTTAGGCAAGAAGGGGGGGTAAAATGAGAAATATTCCGTAGTTTGGGCAGATAGGCGGTGTTTTGCCTAGGGGAGGATCAAGGGATCCCCGGAACGGGCCGATAAGACTGAGACTGCAATTCATCTCATTCCAACTGAGGAAGTGACAATGCATAAAGTCCTTTTTGTGGACGACACTCTACAGTTTCAAAAAATTTACAAGAGTAAGCTCATGACGGAAGGCTTTAAGGTCACCACTGCAAGCAATGGTGTCGAAGCGCTGAAGTGCCTCGCGGAGGAAGTTCCTGATCTTGTCCTTCTTGATATCAATATGCCCATCATGGACGGATTCAAGGTGCTGTCTGCAATGCGTGCGAATCCGGCGCAGGCTGAAGTCCCCGTACTGGTGTTCTCCGCTCGTGGAAATGAAGATGAGGTTTCACAGGCGATCGAGCTGGGCGCCAATGGATTTCTGGTGAAATCGACCACTACACCAAATGCTGTAGTTCAGCGGGTCAAAGACGAACTCGCAGGATAGGCCTGAAACTCAAGTTCCCCCTCATTCTTTTGGTAGTTGAGATAAGTAGATAAGGATAGGATTTTATCGACTTGTCGAGAATGGCTACCCCACGCGCTTTGGGTGTAGCGAATCGAAAATTGCATATGCTGCCCGGCTGTACTAAGTACAGCGCCAAGCCAGCAAATTTGAAAGAAAAGAATAGAGAACAAAAGAGTAGAACAGAAATGAAAGTCATGGTGACAGGCGGTACAGGATTCATCGGGTCGTTCACTGCTGCGGCATTGATTGAGGCAGGGCACGAAGTGCGGCTGCTGATTCGCAGCCAGGAAAAGATGGAACAGGTTTTTTCAAATCATGACCTGGAAATCGACGACTTTGTATTGGGCGATGTGACAGACCCGCAGAGCGTGGCCGAAGCCTTAGAGGGTTGTGATGCCGTTGTGCATGCTGCAGCCTTGGTGACCACGGCGTATAAATACGCGGAAGAGGTGTGGCAGACCAATGTAGAAGGGACGATTAACGTTATCGATCAAGCTCTTGCCATGGGCATCGATCGGATCGTGCACGTTTCCAGTATTACGGCTTTATTTGACCCCAAGTCGCGCGAAGTGAATGAGAATTCTCCCCCCGGCCAGGCACGCAACGCATACGGTCGCTCCAAAGTGGCTTGTGAGGAGTACGTGCGTGGGCTGCAGGAGGGCGGGGCGCCGATCAAAATAACCTATCCGACAGGAACCATCGGCCCTTATGATCCCGGTTTGACCGAGCCCATGCGCGGGTTGAGGTTATTCCTCACCAGTTTTGCCGTGGTGACCACTACAGGTATTCAATACGTGGATGTACGGGACGTCGCTGATGCCCATGTTCAATTGATCGAATCGGAGCCCAAACCCGATCGTTATATGCTGGGGGGTGTGTACCACCGTTGGTATGAATTGGTTGATATCCTCGAAGAAATAACGGGCCGAAATCTTCTCCGGCTGTATATGATTCCGCCTGTGTTGACCTGGCTGGGAAAAACCATGGACGTGGTGACTCACGTTACCGGTTTCGAGGGGCCCTTTACCGAAGAAGCTGTGGAGTACGCCACCCACTGGAGCGTTGCCGTAAACCGAAAAATTGAAGATGAAATCGATTTCGAATTCCGTGATCCGAAAGAGACGATAGTGGATGCCATGATCTGGATGTATGATGTCGGGCATCTTGATGATAAGCAGATGGGCGATTTGCTTGAAGAGTAAGTTGTTCCCGGTCAGTGAATCAAACATCGAGCCTGCCAAACCCAGGAGTGTGAATCATGGATGAGCTGGATGAGGTAAAAGTCGAGCGCGCTGGCTTCGTCGCGACCATCACCTTGAACCGTCCCGATCGTTTGAACACAATCTCACAAGGAATGCTGTCTGCACTCTCCGAGGCCTTGATCGCATGCGATCGAGATCCCGAAATACGGGCGATTATCATAGCCGGTGCGGGGCGAGTCTTTTGTGCGGGTTTGGATCTCAATGATGCGGCGAGCAAGGATGGGGTCTCCAAGGGTGGTTTCGCTATGTCGACGAAGATTGACCTGCGTGGTTTCCCCCCCAACGTCCTATATCACTTAGACACACCAACGCTTTGTGCCCTAAACGGGGGTGCTGCGGGCTTCGGAATGGATTTGGCCTTGGGGTGTGATATTCGAGTTGCCGGGCAGAGCGGAAAATTGGCAGCTGCTTTTACCAAACGAGGCGTCGTCCCCGAGAGCGGAGGTACCTGGCTTTTGCCTCGATTGATCGGCTGGTCGAAAGCGGCAGAGATTGTATTTACTGGACGCACGCTGGACGCCCAAGCCTGCTTGGAACTGGGACTCGTCAGTCGTGTCGTGGAGGATGATGCACTGACAGAAGAGGTGTTGACGCTCGCTCAAGAGATCGCGTCTTCGGCTCCCTTGGCTGTCCAGTCTGCCAAGCGCATGATGCGCGCTGGCCTCATGGAAGATTTTGATGCGCACGTGGAACGCGTCTATCTCCAGGTTCTGCCCTTATTGGAATCCGAAGACTTCAAAGAGGGGTTCACTGCTTTTTTGGAGAAGCGGAAGCCGGAGTTTAAAGGGAAGTAGACAAGGGCGGTTGTGGTGCAATGCCACTGTTTTTCTTTTTCCCCTTGCGATCAATGAAAAGCTATTTAGCGACATGCGGTTGAAGGGGCTTGCTGCCGTTTCTTTACCCATGACGGCGGAGATCCAGAGTTTTGCTGCGAGTTGGTATCTTTTTCCAGGCAAGAAGAATAATAATGAGATTGATAAATTGGCTTTTTGCTATCGCCTTCGCAGAGCTTGTTTTAGAAGCTCATTGCAAGAAAAAGCTTTTGAAATGGCTTTGGAAATGAAGTGCTTTAGCCGATTATTTAATGGTAGCTCGTTCTGAATGTACGATACTAGAGAAGTCGTAAACCTGCGCTGTTAGTGGTTATGGCATGAGGGGGTTCAGGTATTCCCCGCGGGCAATCAATGCCGATTTAGGGTAGATTCCAGCGGTAGGAAAGAGCGGTAGGAAAGAAAAGGAACAACATGCGTAGCCTGTTAGCGTCAGTCAATGAGGTGACCATTCGCCTCTTTATAGTGGGTAGTCTTGTAGTATCCCCCCTGATTTCATTTTCTGTGAAAGCGGCCGTGCCGGACGGAAACCCTCCGATCAACGAGACCGTGGATTTCGAAGACATCGCCGTTCCAGTGGACGATCGCATCGATGCCTTTGACTTCCGCTCTGGAAACCTCTTCTTCGATACCGACAACGACGACTCAAACTTCCTGAATGGAGACGTCTCCCCCTTCGCCTCCAATACAACCACTTACCTATTCCTTTCTGGATACTTCGATTCTGTTTGGGTCTATCCCACTGCCCTCATCACCGTGGGTCGTGGAGTTCCATTTGAGCTGGACGAACTCGACCTGTCTGAAACGTACACCGGCGAAGACGCGATCAGTGTCCGCGTTGTCGGCAACTTTGTTGCGGGTGGCAGCGTTACGACAGATGTGACCTTGGACACTGTGATGGATGGTCCGGGCGGTGCAGCCGATTTTGAAACGGTTGCTTTCGATGGCACTTGGGTTGATTTAGAGTCTGTCTCCGTTCAGACGCTCACGGGAAACAATAGCGGTTCGGTAGCCATCGACGATATTGACGTCAGCTACATTCCTGACAACTGTCCCGATGATTACAACCCCGGGCAAGAAGATGCCGATTTCGATGAGGTCGGGGACGCCTGTGACAACTGCATTAACACGCCCAACTTTGATCAGAGCAATTCGGACACAGACGTTTGGGGTGACGCCTGTGACAATTGCCCCGACGATGACAATGTCGGGCAGGAAGATGTTGATATCGATGGCATTGGCGATGTCTGCGACCTGACACCGGACTCCGAGACCGAAGTCATTGATTTTGAGGACAGGGTGGAAGTCAAGCTGAATACGGTCATTGATGCCGCCGACTTTGTCTCAGGCAACTTGTTCGTTGATACTGATGAAAGCAATACGAGCTTCGGTGCTGGCCTGCTTCACGGCGAATTCGGCCCACGTGCTTCCAACGGTAGCATCTACTTCTATTCTTATGGCGGTGACGATGGCGGCGGAATACTCTACCCCGAAGTAATCTTGAGCTTGGATGGCGAAGGGCTCTTTGATCTCCACTCCCTTGAAATCGCGGAGTGTTGCGTTTCAGACATGGCTTGGACCGTACAAGTGACGGGTACCTTCGATGATGACTCTACCATTGGCCGGGTGATTACCTTGGACCAGGTCATCGATGGCTTGGGTGGCGCAGAGGACTTCCAGAAGGTCAAATTCAATTACCAATGGGTGGGTCTGGCCAGCGTAAGCGTGAAAACCTTGTCAGGAGTCGACGAAGCTGAATGGGGCATCGACAACGTGGAGATCGGTTATGTTCCCGAGCCCTCGACGACCTTGCTTCAGGTCATCGCACTTTCGTGTCTGGTGGCTCTCCGAAGTCGAAAGCGATCTTAGCTTTCTGTAGAGCGGAGATCTGGTAAGCTCGCAGGGGCATGACCCTCGTATCGAAATTCTTAACCAGCATTCATGAAGTTTGTCCAGCGTCTTGGAATACGCTGACGGGGACGGACTATCCTTTTCTCAGACATGAATTTCTAGCGGCTTTGGAAGACAGTGAAAGTGCCTGTGCCAAAACCGGTTGGACCCCCCAACACCTTATTGTTGAAGATGCTGCCTCCCAAACCTTGGTGGCTTGCCTGCCGCTTTATTGTAAGCAGCATTCCTATGGTGAATACGTCTTTGATTGGTCTTGGGCGGATGCCTGGGAGCGAACGGGGCAGTCCTATTATCCCAAGCTCGTGAGTTGTATCCCCTTTACGCCTGCGACAGGGCCGCGGCTTTCGATTTTGGAGGGATGGGAGCGAGAGGCGATCTTGAAGCTTGTCTTCCAGTCCATCGAAGAGCGGGCTCACTCCTTGAATGCTTCCTCATGGCATCACCTTTTTCCTGATGTGCAAGCATCGCACGAGCTTGTTCACGTGGGGGCGGCTCAGCGCACGGGTTGTCAGTTTCACTGGCTGAATCGGGAGTATGATTCCTTCGACAATTATCTTTCGACGCTTACCGCTCGCAGGCGCAAGACGATCCGGCAGGAGCGGCGACGAGTCTTGAAGCAAGGGTTCGAATTCCAACAAGTCAGCGGCGGTGATGTGAGGCCCGAAGAATGGGAACTGTTTCATCGCTTCTATCAACGCACCTATTTAAAGCGAAGCGGCAACCTCGGATATTTGGGAGCCAGCTTTTTTCAGCGCGTCGCCGAAGCCTTGCCTGATCAATTGGTCATGGTCTGGGCGCGTTTGGACGGCGCGTTGGCGGCTGGATCCCTGTATTTTCGAAGTGTGGACACCCTGTATGGTCGTTATTGGGGATGTGCACAAGAGTATGATTGCCTGCACTTCGAGGCTTGTTACTACCAAGGGATTGATTACTGCATCGCCCACGGCCTGCACACCTTTGACGCCGGCGCCCAGGGTGAACATAAAATTCAGCGCGGTTTCGAGCCCGTGCTGACGTATTCAAATCATTGGATAAAGAACGAAGGTTTTTCTCATGCCGTAAATGATTTTCTGGGTCGGGAGCGCCTGGATGTATTGGCATATCAAGCCGCTTGCCGTGGCCATTTGCCCTTCAAATAAAGGCTTCGTAGAAAGAAGTTGTCTCGTCCTAGTAAAAAAAGATTGGAGATTCATAGGAAACACGGAGTCAGGACCTTGCTGGACGTGACGAAGAGGAGACTCTGCCTACTGTTGCACCTTGAATGGCATTGGAGGCTCCATGACCTACGTTGAAGACAATCAATTGCAAGGTCCAGCGATTCGGACGAGTGCAGTTCGTAACTTTCTTGCCTTCTTGGATGATTACTCGCCCGGATTGCAAGAAGAGGTCCGCTCAGCTCTTCCCGGTGATGTGGTATGTAGGATCGATACAGGGAAGTCTCTGTCTTGGCTCGCGCTCCCGATGAAGTCGTCTGTGATTACTGCCCTTTGGCAGGCAGCCGGACCAAAGAAAGCGCTGGATGCCGTAGCAGATTTCATCGGCTTGTTTGTTCGTTCCCCATTTTTAAGCGCTTATTTTGAGAAACCCGGTGCGACGATCCCGGCAAGGCTTCATGCAGCAGCCTTGGGCTGGAGTCTAATGTATCGCGATGTGTGCTCCGTGAATTTAGTATCCACGGGTGACACTTCGGCTCACCTTCGTCTGACGAATCTGGCCCCCGATCTTTTTGATTCACAGGAGCATCTATGCACCTTTGCGGCTGTTTTCTTGGGTCTGGTTCGACCGACGGATTCCCACGGAGAGGTACGCATCTTTAACGTCGATCCCGAACGAGGAAGTGTGGATTATGCGGTGTCTTGGGGCGGAGAGCATACGGGTGTCGAGGTGGCCGTCGCTTGATCAGAACGACTAGCCCACGTGGGGCATGACCCAGTTCGATACCCGGTAGTAATTCGTGCGCTTGGCCAGCGTCTCGTGCTCTTTCTCAAGCCAATGCCAGAACTCTAGTTGTCGTCCAGATTTTCGTTTTTCGCCGGGGCGCTGCAGGAAAAGCCTTACAATTTCTGCTTCGATGGGATTACTGGTGTTGTTTGTGGGAATGCTCATTCTAAGACCTTTCTACTCTATAAACTAAAACTGTTGCTATCGCCCGGGCAAGGGAAGGGCCACTGTAGCGAACTGTTGGTCTGTTGGCTGCGGATGTGACACCCGAAAGTTTCAGGACATGCAGGTCTTTAGATGTCTATGCCGGGCCATAGGTCATGGCCTCGCAACCTTCGAGATGAATCTTGGCTTCGTGATGCAGCCTGTCACGCTCTTACTTTTTGAGCGATTGCTTGAATCAGCAAAAGCGCTTCCCGTGGGAGTTTGTCACAATCTACCCAGTGGTCCGGTGGACCATTCTATTGAGTTTCTGGCAAAGGCAATCGCAAATGACGAAAATTCGATTCTCGCTTCTTCCGCTTGTTCTGCTGGTCGCTGGGTGCGCCGTCGTGGGAACCTATCGATTAGAAAACAAGTACGGGCCGAGTCAGGTCCGGGATCGGGAGGTGGAGAGCCTCGCGCAGGGCCAGGTCGATTATTGGACGGAGGTGAAACCCGTCATCGAGAATCGCTGCGTGGTATGCCATGGCTGTTACGATGCGCCCTGTCAGCTCAAGTTGTCCTCCATTGAAGGGATTCAGCGAGGGGCGAACCCGACGCGTGTGTACAACTCGACGCGTGTTATTGCTGCGGAAATGTCGCGCTTGTATATCGACGAAGATTCTGTGCAGGGCTGGCGAGGGAGAGGTTTCCGTCCTGTTCTCAATGAGTATATCGATTCAACTGAAGCCAATCGCGAAGCGAGTTTGCTGGCACAGATGCTACTCATGAAACGTGCGCACCCGCTGCCAGAAGGGAAAATCTTACCCGATGATTTTGACCTGACCTTGGATCGAAAGTCGCAGAGCTGCACGGCGATCGAAACCTTTGGTGAGTTTGAGCGGCAGCATCCCTTGTGGGGTATGCCCTATGCCCTGCCAGCCTTGGAAGATTCGGAAGCCGAGACCCTTCTGCGTTGGGTTGAGCAAGGAGGCATCTACACAGGGCGTCCTCCCACTCCCGTCGAGTACCAGGAAAGAGTTGAGGTTTGGGAAGCATTTTTTAACGGCGACTCGTTAAAAGAACAGCTCATGAGCCGGTACATGTACGAGCATCTCTTCTTGGGCCATCTGTATTTTGATCAACTGGGGTTGGAAGGGGAGGTGAAGTATTTCGAACTCGTGCGTTCTTCGACGCCACCCGGACAGCCCCTTGAGATGATTGTTTCGCGTCGTCCCTATGACGATCCCGGCGTGGAGCGCGTGTATTACCGGTTGCGTGAGATCCGGGGCACGATCTTGGCCAAGACGCACATGCCTTACCCTTTAAATGAAAAAAGGTTGGCACGTTGGAAGGCTTTGTTCTTAGAGGGTGACTACGAAGTTTCGGCCTTGCCGTCCTATGAGGTAGAGGTAGCGTCGAATCCCTTTATCGCATTTCAAGCCCTTCCGGTGAGAGCTCGTTACAAGTTCATGTTGGATGAAGCACAATTTACCATCATGGGTTTCATCAAGGGGCCCGTGTGCCGCGGGCAAGTGGCGTTGAACGTCATCCCTGATCACTTCTGGTTGTTCTTTACAGACCCCGATTTGTCTCAGCAAAAGGAAGATGGCGACTTCTTGGCCGCACAAGCAGCGAACCTGAAAATGCCGGCCAGCAAAGAAAGTGACCTGCTGCTTCCGATTTCTGCCTGGAGGGAATTTAAAAAACTCCAGCATAATTATTTGAACGCCAAGGCTGAATGGATTCATGAACTGTTCGGCGAAGATCAGGAAGCCGTCAACGTCGATCTGTTTTGGGATGGGGATGGAAACAATTCAAATGCTTCCATAACGATTTTTCGACATTTCGATAGCGCTACGGTTGAAAAGGGGTTGATTGGTGGCTCACCTAAAACGGCCTGGCTGATCGGCTACTCCCAACTGGAACGCATCCACTACTTATTGGTGGCGGGCTATGACGTTTACGGAAATTTGGGCCATCAGTTACTCACTCGGATTTACATGGATTTCTTGCGCATGGAAGGCGAGATGAATTTTCTTTACTTCCTACCGGAACCCGCACGCACCATGGAACGAGATTTCTGGTATCTCGACGCCCCCGAAGAGGTGAAGAGTTACCTGGAAGTTCCACGCGTGGAATGGGAGGTTGAAACGGGCATTGAGTATCAGACTGATGATCCCAAGGCTGAGCTCTATGCCATGTTGCAAGAAAGACTGAGGTTGGTTCAGTCTGAAAAGCATTTGATATCGTCGATTACCAATGCACAGGTTCGTTCGGAGTTGACGCGCTTGGACCAGTTTATGGGAATTGCCGCATCCTTGATGCCACAGACTGTTTTAGTTGAAGTTCGTGGGGAGAATGACAGTCAGTTTGTCACTCTGGTACACAATAATGCGCATACAAATATTGATTCGGTGTTTGGTGAAGCCAAGAACCGTCGACCGGAAGAGGATGTTCTCTCCGTGATACCGGGTTTCATTGGAGCCTACCCGAACGCATTTTATATCGTTGAAGAACAGGCCCTGGCTACCTTCGTCGAGGCCATTATGTCTCTTGAGAGTGAACTGGATTACGAAGCCTTGGTGGATCAATATGGAGTCCGGCGAACCTCCACGGAATTTTGGGCCCAGGGCGATACGGTCCACAAGGCCTATCGAGAGCGAAATCCAATCTCTTCAGGTTTGCTTGATTATAATCGCCTGGAGAATCGCTAGCGAAGGCTTGGTTTTTGTCCTCGCGAGGTTGGAATGGGTCCCTGTCATCCCTGTGATTGGCGAGAAGAAGTGGGTCTTTGTTCCCGTCTAGCATAAATCGATTCAAAAATACTCGACTCTTGTAGTGTTCTTGTAAGGACCGTTCCTTGCTCGGCATCACTGGAAAATTAATCGTCCATGAATCCAAAGTTGTTTCCCTTTGGAGCCCATCAACCCTTAAATTAATAGGTCTAGGGTGATCAGGTCATTAGCTGCTAGGTGTTTCTAATGCGCGGCACGCCGATGACCTTTTGCCGAGACCGCCATGGGCCTGCGCGCCTATGTAAGCATGGGCCGTTGTTCCCCCACGGACCCTCAACGCGAGCTGGTGGCGGTTTCGGCAAATTAACTCGAGTCCCTATCAAGATCCTTCTTCAAACTCTTCTTCCGTTTGAACCTTTCGAGGCGCCAGCTCGGGAATTTTGCTGAGCTATGAAATGGGTTTTGTTAGGATGGATCTTCGTGATTTTCCTTGATTCAGGATGAACGCTCATACTTGAAATGTCGACAGGGGGATGTCATTTGCTCGAACGTTTACTCGAACTTTAAGAAATTGGAGACTTGAAAATGGAAGGTTATCTCACACTGCTTCAAGATGCGGTAAAGGCCTATAGCCCGAATATTATTGGTGCGGTCATTATCGGAGTTTTGGGTTGGGTTTTGGTCAAGGGGCTCGTTGGCGTGACGGAGCGAGTTCTGAATCGCTCCAACGTGGACCAGACCTTAATCGGGTTCTTGTCCCATTTGACATACATCGCGGGAATGGTGTTCGTGGCGATCTCCGCACTGGGGAAACTCGGTGTCAACACGGGTTCCTTTGCTGCAGTGGTGGCCGCCGCGGGTCTGGCCATTGGTTTCGCCCTACAGGGTTCCTTGGCGAATTTCGCCGCGGGTATCATGTTGATCTTGTTCCGCCCCTTCAAGTCGGGGGATTATGTCGAGGCCGGAGGCGTGAGCGGCAGTGTGGAGGAGATCCAGATGTTTGCTACCACGATTCGCACGCCCGATAATAAGCAAGTCATTGTCGGCAATGCGGCCATTACGGGTGGAAGTATTACCAATTACTCCGCCAAGCCGACCCGCCGCGTCGACCTCGTATTCGGTATCGGTTACGACGATGATCTGAAGCGGGCCAAGTCGGTAATTGAAGAAATTATTGCCAAGGATTCCAGAATTTTGGAAGACCCCGCGCCCACTGTTGCCGTGCTGGAGTTGGGCGAAAGTAGTGTGAACTTCGCGGTACGCCCCTGGGTGCGGACGGAAGACTATTGGGATGTGTATTTTGATCTGAATGAAAAGGTCAAACTCACCTTCGATGCCGAGGGCATTTCGATTCCATTCCCGCAGCAAGATGTGCATATGATCAACGCAGCGTAGTGGGTTACTCGACGTAGGATTCTTGGCGTAGGTAAAGTGCTTGACGCCTTTGGAGTTCCTGCAATAAATCGCCCTGGCGAGTGGGATCGATGAGTGAGATGGCTTGTTCCAAGCTTGCGAGTGCTGCTGGGAACTGTCCTTGGTTGGCTTGGGCAGCCGCCAAGGTGTCCAGCGCACCGGCATCTTTATAAGCCCTGAGCTCGCAGGCGTGCTTTGCCAGTTGAGTGGCTCGTTCTGGATCTCTCAGTTCGGTTTGCGCAGTCGTGCTCAGTAGCCAAGCCAGATTGTTCACGGCCTCAAACCAATCGGGGTTGAGAGCTACGGCACGCTCCCACTCGGCTTTGGCCTCCCGTACCCGTCCTTGCCGATAGAAGGTTTGCGCCAAGCCACTATGGGCTTCGGAAGAGGAGGGGTCCTCTTCGATAGATTTTAGAAACAGCGCTCTCGCTTCCGGGAGTTGGTTCTGCCGAATCTTATAGAGAGCGGCCTCTCGATACATCTCCCCGTAGTAGGATTGTCGTTCTTCAGCAAAGGGCCCGGGTAGGCAGGCTGCGAGCACAATGGCCAGGGCACTCGTCCCGATCCAGGCCGCGGCACGCCATCGCTTATTTTGGATGACGTCGCTGATGGCAAAGACACCACTGGCGGCAAAAATAGAAAGGACGGGGATCATGGGCGTGCGATAACGCGCTGTCACAAAGACCAGGACAAGGGAGGCACCATAGAGAAAGGGAAAGAGAATGACCGGTGCGGGGTACTTCCTCCACTGGCTGCCAAGGCCAATCATCGCCAGCGGGAGAAGCACGCCAAAGGGAAAACCAAAGCCAGAAATTTTCCAAGTAAGGAAACGTAATAGAGTGGACCATTGACTCAATTCATACAGGTCCACATTGCGCGGGGTTTCTCGACCGCTGAGGAGCTGGAGTGTTTTTTGACCGAGTCCTTTTGCAAAGTCGGCGGGAGCTGTTAGCGCGTAGTCTCGCACACGCGCCAGGAAGTATTCTTGCTGCTTCCAGATGTTTCCCCATTCACCCGCTTGAGCGGGTAGGTGAACGATGGCCTGCCACTGGGCACCCGGGCGCGCTGTCAGTGTCTCTTCGCGTTGTAAATTATTTCCAATAAATAAATTGATTCCTCCCGAGGAAGGCAGGATGCCCAGACGACCCGTTAGCTGCTGATTGAAAAGGGCGACCGGTAACAAGAAGAGCGCGCAGCCGAGCAGCAAGACACTGAATCGAGTCAGTTGCCTGGAAGGCGCCATTTTTTCCCGTGCTAAACCCAGAAAGAGGACGAGGCAAGCGGCAATGAAGAAAGGGAGAAACGTCGGCCGCGTCAGGATGCTAAGTGCACCACAGGCTCCCAGCAAGGCGAAGGCTCGAAGGTTTCTTTGGCGTTCTGCGATCACGAATAAAAGCAGGAGTAAGACAGACCAGAAAGCTGCCCAGCCCGTGGCGACGAGTTGAGATTCAAAGAAAAGAAGAGGGCCATAGAAGGCGGTGATCAACCCGGCGAGGATGGCGGATCGCCGATCGAGAAAGTGCAGTGCCAATAGGAAGGTGAGAAGGCAAGTGGCGCTGCCCAGAATGGCTTGAAAGACCTTGGCCAGCAAGATCGAGGAATCACTGATGCGATAGACCGACGACAACCAGAGCGGGTAGAAGAGGGGTTGCCAGAAGAGTTCCTCCGCGAGAGGTTTGCCAGCCGCCAGGTCGCGGGCCAGGACATCGTAGGTCTGCGCGTCGACCACAGGGGCGGTAAAGGTAGGATTGTCGGAAAAGTCATAGAGAAAGAGCAGGCGAAGGCACAGGGCGATCAAGAACAGGCTGATGGCCAAGGTCGCGGTGGACGGACCAGTGGACTTCATCCCTGTCTTGGAGTCTGCTTGTGATTGAGCTTGCTGGGTCATATCGCCGAAAATTATAGCGATCTGAATTTACTCAGTCGCCGGCTCTTCTTTTGGTTCTTCCTTAGGCTCTTGGTTCGGCGGTGCGGAAAGCCGCTCCCGTTCACTGGCAGTGAGTGTGAACGTGCAAGCAGTGAGCGTTTCGTTTTCGAAGCATCGCGCATAGGCCTCTTCAAGTTTGCTGGTCAGGAAGGTCGCGCGCGGTTCCCCATTTTGTGCTCCGGCGCGCAGCCAGAACAATGCCAATCGAGTATCGGGTTCAATGCCGTGCCCGCCCAGGTAGAGAATCCCCAAATTCCACTGCGCAGTGTGGCTTCCATGGCGTGCCGCGCGTAGAAACCAGTCGGCCGCGAGTGCCGGGCTTGGGGGTACACCGCGGCCGAGTTGGTACATGGAACCGATATTGGTTTGTGCTCTTACATGCTCCTGGTGTGCCGCTTTGTTGTACCAAAACAGTGCTTTGCGATCATCCTGCGGAACCAACTCTCCCTCGTCGTACAAAAGAGCGAGCCCATACTGGGCCTCTGCCAGACCCGCTTCGGCAGCTCGGGTGTAGAGGACCACACCCCGCTCGACATTCGTGGCCACGCCGCGCCCGACCAGTAGGTGAAAGCCAAGGGTATGCTGCGCCATGGCGAGACAGTTTTCGTGGGGATGGTTTGGAGGGGCGGCGGAATCTTGCAGTTCACACTGAAGGCCCGCGAGTTCCAGTAGCTCTGCTGACGGATTCTTGCCCGCTTCCAGGGTTTCGATGCTTTGACGCAAGGCAAGCACTTGGATCTCTGGCCCGCCTGGAAGAGGCTGGATGAGTTCCGTCGGCTCTGCTTCATCCGCTCTTGGATGTTGATGATGAGCAAGGGGAATCAGTAAGAGACTCGCGGTCAGTAGGCAGCACGCGAGGGCCCGGGTGCACGGTTTCTGGCAATGATGGTTGGCGACCTGTTCTCGCATGAGTGGGCTCCGAGCGTGAATAGTATCTTACAGCCCGCTCGCTTTCACAGGTAAGTTGGAACAGATCTACAAACAAAGATAAAGCGTGAGTTTCCTGGTATCCTTGTTCTATGAGCACACCCATCATGTTGTACGACGGCGACTGTGCCTTGTGTAATCGGGCAGTTCAATTCGTGATCGATCACGAACGTAGCGCGCAGATTTGTTTTGCTGCCTTGCAAAGCGATCTGGGAAGAAGCTACTTAAGGCGCTTTGGTCTCCCTGAAGAGGACTATGACACCTTTGTGTTGGTGCAAGGGGAGCAGGTGGCGACCCGCTTCGATGCCGTTTGCCGCGTGAATCAACTCATGGGTGGGCCTTGGAAAGTTCTTGCAGCTTGCTTGCGTTGGGTGCCCGAATCCTGGGGTGATGCCTTGTACGGTTTTGTCGTAAAAAACAGGCTCCGCTGGTTTGGGCGGGCTGAACATTGCCGTTTGCCGGATGAAGAAGCGGCTCATCGCTTCATCGGCCATTTCGACGAAAGTTGAGCCGGTCGAGCCGTCCTGCTTGGCTAGCGCGGAATCTGTCGGTGCAGCTCCTCGATTTGCTTGTCGAAAGTTGTTTGTTCGTCGCGCTCTAATTTGTCGGCTGGTTCTTCAGGTACGATTGACGGTGCGGGCAGGAAAGGCATGGGAGCAGCGACATCAATGCGCCTGAATCCATCGGGAATCGCAAACAGATTTTCAGATTGTTTTGCGATGACCACATTCGTTCGGTCAATTTGAAAGTCTGAGGTTTTCTCGTTTACGGTCATGGTCCCCTGCATTCGAATGGGAATGTTCTCGGCTGAGAGCCAGAGGGTACCCGCCGATATCTGGCCCTCCGGATCGTTCAGGTAAATGCGGTACTTCGTGGTTTCCACGCCATTGACTTCTTCTTTACTGACGCGAGTCATGCGAACATCAGATCGATACCAGCCGCCAGCCGGATCATCTTTTCGCAAAGCATCGTGCCCATGCCAGCTTTCCATGTAGGCTTGCTGCGCGGGCAATAAGATTGCCGTTTTTTTTGAGAGGCGATCGGTGATGGAAACCGTCTCGCGTTGTCCGATTTGAATCTCGCGCCTTTCGTTGTCCTTTGCGGAGTACACCTTGCCGTGCATGGTGGTTGTGCCCTGTTGGCCCTTCAACGTCATGAGTACATTGGCAGAATATTCTTCCGTGGGTCGTGGAAATTCCTCAGCGTGGGCCTGGCTTGAGAGGAAGAGAGGGATCACGACAAGCGATAGTCGAAGTAGTGATTTGCTCATGGGTTTTCTCCTACGCGATCGATGAAAAGCCTCGCGCGGCTGCTTATGAGTTCGCTGTAGAACGTTCGCCGAGGATCACTGAAGATCTGGGGCAGGGGGCACACAGCTTCGGAAACGATGTGGTCACGTCGACAGGTCTATAATCTGCCTCGAATGGGCTCCAGGTCAACGGGAAAGATGCCTCGGTCGGTCTTCTCGGGACGCTGATTGTGTGCAGGCCGACATCTTAACTAGTCGAAAACAAAAGTGAAAAATCCGTATGGCCTTAGGTCGGCGGTCTGTGCTTTCTTCCTGGAGCCAAGACTATAGCAGCGAGAGTCCCCCCAACTTTTTTATCTCTTGGAATCAGGCACTTCCTTAACTCCTTACTGTGTATTGTCCGTTGACTTGCCGGTCAGTTGCACAAGGGTCTTCCACCTTCTTTATCTTTGAGGTAAACTTGGGCTGATTTGGGGATGATGGGTGGTGTTGTAGTGGGGCTTCTCTTAACTATTCGTAACTTGCTAATCGTTGATAGAACAGTATGTTAGCGACTGGGGCTAGGGGGAAAGACCATCCGAATTCTTGCACGATCCGCGTGAATAACGTCGTAACGTTTTAAAGGCCACTGAACTCTCAGGCCATGGTCGGATCGTCACACCTCCATTGAGTTGAGGTGAGTAAAGCAAAAGCTGATTTTGCGATTGCGCAAAATTAGCAAGACAAGTAGAGGCCGTTGATCTGTTAGAGAACTTTGAAAACGGCTGAGTAGGCTGGCAGAGCAAAAAAGATTACGTGTCAGGTTACAGGGTCAGGTTACAGGGTGAACGTTGCGCGATAGTACGCGCGACAGCACGGGAAAAGTAGAAAGCTAAAAGCAGTCTGTCTGAAAGCAGTATCAACCGGCATCGAGCGTCAGGGCGCCTAAGCGGTAGGTTGCATAGATAGTTAGGGAGAACGGTGATGAAAAAGTTTTTAGGACTCTTCGCGGGAGTCGCAATTTTATTGTGCTCATCTGTGGTGCAGGCCGAACCTCAGACCTATCGCGTCATGTCAGGTTCATCGATTGAAATGGATCTCGGTGGTGGCTTTCACGACGTGGACGTTAACTTTGTCGAGGGAGCCCTGCTTAGCGTCGACGTTACGACGGCGGGATCGCTGCCAGTCGTGCGGCGCATTGAAATAAACGAAATCATAATAGCTGAGTTTGGTATCACGAAACTCATCCAGGACCCGTCGACAATCGCCACGGTCACCTTTGTCAATAACGTGGGCGGCTACCTTGCTCTCACAGGTTCGGGAGTGGGAGAACTGGATCCCAACAAGATCAATAAGATCAAGAAGGAAGGTTTCTACTACCAGTACAACGTACCTGGGCAGGGGTATACGCCAGGCGTTACGCGGCAACACCCGAGAGCTAGCCTTTACCAATCAGGTCCTACCTATTGGCTCCCCGCCCAAGATCATACTTATCCCAGTTCTCAGAGTGCTGAATTGCCACCAGGCGCCGCAATGATTAACGCGCAGGGTGGCTTCATGAAGATGGCAAACCGACCGGGTGAACAAGGTTTTGGTGGGCCCATGCAGCTGAAGGGTGGGGCCCTGGCTTTAGGCCTCACGATAAAGCTCGATATTTTCGGGCGGGACCAAACCCGGACCTCTGTTGGACAATTACATCAGCAAGCCATGAGCTGGGGCAATGGTACGGCCAAGGCCCGCTTCGGTGGCGACTACCGCAGTGTTTT
Source organism: Pseudomonadota bacterium (assembly GCA_003353845.1). Lineage (GTDB taxonomy): Bacteria > Myxococcota_A > UBA9160 > UBA9160 > JADFDR01 > GLO-12. The sequence continues at coordinate 20,004 of PIVT01000004.1, forward strand.
TTACGGTGTGACCTTCTTGGGTCAAAAAACTGCACTCACCTATAGTTCTCGCTATCCCAATGGCAATACTTCCCTCCCCGGTTCGAAGAATGGAATCCCGCATTACGGGGAGAAATATACGTCATTGGGCGCGCTGAATACCAAGGCCACGCTTCCCACACATACTGGTTTCGGGCCCTATTATTATGCAAACGGTTACAGTGCAGCCCCCACTTGGGCCAAGCCTGTGGCCTCGGGTGGAGCGAGTCGAACCACCATGGGTGGGAGCTTGGCGATCAAGAAGCTCGGGATTGTAAGTGAGTTTCGAAATCACTATACGAAGACGACTTCGACCCCCGGCACTTATCCTATTGAAAATCTAAACCTGACTTTCTCCGGTTTGACTACCCAGCACCAGACCCCCGACTTGGGGTTCTCGACCATCATCGCGACACAGACCACCTATTCAGCGAAGACGATTTTCCCAGAGGTGGTGACCATTAGCCTGGTTTCTCCCGCAATTATGAATGTAGGAACGGGTATGGGTATCGTTGGCATTGTGAATCTCAACCTACAGCGCGTTCCCGAGCCCGGGCCGATTATTCTCATGGCGGTCAGCGCTTTGTGCCTGGCGGGTGTTTCCGTGGCGCGAGGTCGTAAGAGCTAGCGTAGTCCAGTTGGTTGTTGCGCTACACAGCACAGGAAGAACACAGGAAAATGAAAGCGGCCACTCCTTTGGAGTGGCCGCTTTTGTTTCGGGCTTTTGTTTTGGCCTCTTGTTTTGGCCTCTTCAAAAAACGCTAGACCTTTCGCCCTCGCTCTGCCCAGTAGGGGTCACGCAGGCTGCGGGTGGCCAACTTCCCGTTGGGTTGTCGTGGCAGGTGCTCGTGGAAGTCAATGCTGCGAGGGCGTTTGTACTTAGCCAGGTGCTGGGCGGCAAAGGAAAGAATCTCTGCACTGAGGGCCTCGGAACCCGTCATCCCGCTGACACATTCAACGGCGGCTTTGACCGACTCTCCCCATTCTTCATCGGGAACGCCAAACACACAGACATCGGCGATGGCTGGATGATTGATAAGAATGCGCTCGATCTCAGCGGGGTAAATATTGACCCCGCCCGAGATGATCATATTGGATTTGCGGTCGCATAAGTAGACGAAGCCGTCGTCATCCACGTGCCCGATGTCTCCCACGCTGAAGACGTGGGGCTCGGAATGTGCCGTCTTGGTTTGGCTCGGGTTTTTGTGATAACGAAAGACTTGTTCGAGCTCGCGGTGTCGACAAAAGAGCTGCCCCTCGTGGTTGGCGGGCAAGCGCCTTCCTGCTTCGTCGCAGGCGTAGACTTCGTAATGGGGCAGGGCCTGGCCCACGGTTCCGGGATGGCTGAGCCACTGGGCGCTGTCGGCCAAGGTGTAAGTGCCGCCTTCCGTCGCTCCCCAATACTCAACGAAGACTGGACCCCAGCATTGAATCATTTTCTTTTTCACTTCGCGTGAGATGGGGGCTGCACCGTGCAAGACCCTTTCCAGGGAGGATGGTGCTGCATCGGGTTGGGTTTCCAAGGCCAGCAGGCGAACGAACATGGTGGGGACCATGTGGCTGTGGCGCACTTGCCGAGTGGTGATCAGTTCAAGACACTGCTCGGTGTTCCAACGGGGCATGATGATGAGGGAGGCGCCGTTGAGTAAATCCCACAAGGCGTAAGCCAGGGGGGCCGCGTGGTAGAGGGGGCCTGTGACCAGGTGCGGTCCCGCACCATCCAGTCCCAAGCCTTTTCCCGATTCACGGCAATGGCTCAAGGCGTCGCGCAGGGTGGGGGGAAGGCTGCGAATGACGCCTTTGGGCCGCCCACTGGTGCCGCTGGTGTAGAGCATGTTGCCGCCCGCGGGTTCCTCGGGCGCAAAGGGCTCGCTCGATGCCTCGGCCAGAAGGTCGTCGAGCTGCCGGCCGGCAAGAACACAGGGGATGGCCGCCGCCTTGGCTCCTTGGGGTTGATGTTCTTCATCGCTGAACAAGATCTTGGCGTCACAGTCCTTAAGGATGTATTGCACTTCTTCGGCGCTTAAGTGTGAGTTGATGGGTGTGAGCCAAATTCCCGATAGCATGGCTCCCAAGCAAATTTCAATACACTCCACGCAGTTGCCCATGAGCAGAGCGGCATGCTCGCCGGGGGCCAGGCCGAGGGTGTCTCGGAAAACATGAGCAAGGGCCCAGGAACGATTCTCGAGGGCCGCCCAAGATCGCTGTTGCCGCAGGTCGTCCACAGCCAGCTCTTGCTCGTGATTTTTTGCGAAGGGAAATAGCATGGGGGAGTTCTTTTTGGCTCCGTAAGATGTCGGCGAGTTCCGGCGGAAAAGGATACTATACGGACCCTTCAGCAAAGAGCCCTGTTTAGGGGCTTACAATGTAGCTGGAAGAAGACCCACTCAAAACTCCAAAATTCATCGTAAGGAAATCTCCATGACCCCTCGAAATGTTGTTCTCGTAGACGGTGCCCGATCCGCTTTTGCCCGAGGTGGGCGCGGTAAGTTGGTGGCCACTCGCCTCGATGATGCGGGTGCGACGGTGCTGCGCGCCTTGCTCGACCGCAATCCCCAAATTAAACCTCACATGATTGAAGACATTGGTTTGGGCAATGTGGTTGGGGCCCAGGAGTTTACCTACCCCGGTGCTGTCCAACGCCTGGCGGGTCTGCCTTTTGAAACCGCGAGCTTCAACAGCAATCGCCAGTGCGGTTCTTCCATGGAGACGATGTTTCGTTTGGCCATGGCCATTCAGCTTGGTTACATCGACTGTGGATTGACTTTGGGGATCGAACGTATGGGGCGCAATCTCTTCGCGGGCGCGGCTCCCAAAACACGCATCACCAAGACCAACCGGAAAGTCCAGGAAATGAGCGAGGTGCAAATCGCGCCAGCGCCCGATCATGCAGAGTACTTTTCGCGCGAGTTCCCCGAGTACATTCGCCTGTCACCTCCCTTTCAAGGCATGGCGCAGACGGCACAGAATGTGGCCGAGGTGTATGAGCTTTTGCGAGAAGAGATCGACGCGTACGCCTTGGAGAGTCATAAGAAGTGTGATGCGGCCTACGAGGCCGGCGTGTACAAGGATGAAGTGATTCCCTTGGAGGTGGAGACGCCGGTCTTTGATGACGAGGGCAATTGGGTCGAAAAAGAGCATGGCGAGGTCGTCACTTTTGATCGCGATGAATGCATCCGTGTGTCAACGCCTGAAAAGTTGGCAGCGCTGCCAGGCCTCAAGGGTGTGAAGAGCTTTGCGGATAAAGAGGTCGTCATCTCCGCAGGCAATTGCTGCCCCACCAACGATGGGATTACGGCTGCCATTGTCATGTCCGAAGAGAAGGCCTTGGCGCTGGGCTTGGAGCCACTGGCCCGCATTCGCGCCATGGCCGTGGGCGGTGTGAAACCTCAAATGATGGGCGTGGGTCCTGTGGTGTCGACCAAGAAGGCATTGAAGCAAGCGGGCCTGACGGCGGACCAGATCGATCGAGTGGAGTTCAACGAGGCTTTTGCCGCCCAGGTGATTCCCTCTTGTCGTGAGATCGGATTGGATTTGTCCAAGGTGAATGTGAACGGGGGCTCCTTGGCCATTGGTCATCCCTTGGGCGCAACAGGCGCGCGCTTGGTGACCACCGTCGCCATGGAGCTTCGCCGCAGCGGCGGACGCTTCGGGTTGGCCACGCAATGCATCGGCGTGGGTCAGGGCGTGACCACGATTCTTGAGCGCATCGATTGACCGAGAGCTCTAATCAAAAGAAAAACATCGGCCCGGGATTCAATCCCGGGCCGATGTTTTTTTGAGCCTTCTTTAATACGCTGCGCTCTTACATGGGCGCGACTAGATTGGCTCGACTACATTGGCGCGACAAAGCCAGGTGTGCCGCTTTCACTCTGGTAGAGTCGCTGCACATCCTCTTTGTCCGAATCTTGTTTCTTGCCGCCCCAATACAGCTCTGCTTTGATCCAAATTTTTGACGAGAATTGCTCGACCACTTGTTGCGCTTCAAGTGGGAATTTTACACGGATGGTCATGTTGAGAGGTGGATCGCTATCCGGAGTGGTCTCCGTGTTGGGTCGGTATCCCGAACCAAATTTGGTTCCTCGTTGAACCACATCGTGCTCGGCGATGTACTCCCAATCGTACTCCACCTCCCGAGCGACGGCGGCTCCCGAAAAAAGAACCTTGACGTCGCGTGGATCAATGCCGCTGGGCAGCTTTTTAAAATTCAGGTCGAGCCAGCACTCCAGGTGGCCCGATGCGATATTTCCCCCGCCCACCATTTTCTCGATCTTGGCATTGCCGCAGCCCACGGCGACCAGGCAAATGAGAAGGCATAGGTTTCTGTTAAATGGTTGGTTTTGCACGTCCAACCCCCTTATCCCCAAATGAAGAGGAGAGCAACTTGCGAAAAGAAACTAATTCGAGCCGCATTGTATCAGGAAAATGAGCCGCGGGGAATCGATGGAGGAAAAGGGGCCTAGCCTTGCAGCACTTTGAGAGGAGTGGTTTTTCGCAAAGAAGATGCGGGCGCGCTGTCGAATTCCTCTTCCGCAATGCTCAATCCCTTGAAGTCGAAGAGCTTGTGGTCGGCCAGGTGAGAGGGGACGGTGTTTTGCAAGGCTCGGAAGATATTCTCGCTGCGGCCGGGGAACTGCTCATCCCAGTCGCGCAGCATTTGCTTCATGGCCTGGCGCTGCAAGTTCTCTTGGGATCCACATAGGTTGCAGGGGATGATGGGGAAAGCGCGATCTTCAGCATAGCGCGCCACGTCCTTTTCCTTGCAATAGGCCAGGGGCCGAATCAGCATGAACTGCCCATCGTCACTTTTTAATTTTGGTGCCATGGCCTTCAGGGTTCCGCCAAAGAACATATTGAGGAACAAGGTTTCGATGATGTCTTCGCGATGGTGCCCCAGCGCGATTTTCGTAGCACCGATTTCGCGGGCAAAGTTATAGAGATTGCCGCGGCGCAGACGAGAACAGAGTGAGCACATGGTTTGCCCCTCGCCGATGTGTTTCTTGACGAGGGAGTACGTGTCCTTTTCTAGGATGTGATATTCGATCCCCAGCGTTTCCAAGTAGGCGGGCAACACCTCTTCGGGGTAGTCGGGCTGCTTTTGGTCCAGATTCACCCCGATGATTTCGCAGTCGAGATCCCCCGTTTCCTTGAGCGAGAGCAGGAGGTCCAGCAGGCTATAGGAGTCTTTTCCTCCCGACAGGCAGACCATGATGCGATCGCCGGGCACGAGCATCTCAAAATCATCGATGGCCCGGGCGGTGAGACGGCGCAGCTTCTTTCGCCGCTTGTTTATTTCGTAGCTTTGTTTTCGCGGGTCCGCGCTGCTCATAAAAGTTCCCTCTGGATGGCCGGAGCGCAATATAGCGGTTTTCCAGAGAAAATCGCCCATGTCGCAGGGCTCGTCTCGGGCTGTCTCTGTATTTAGTTTTCGGGCATGGACCCTCCCATAGGGGTCGCTGAAGCGAGAATGGGAGGGTGGGAAATGGGTTGCGGTGCGGCGTTGCGCCACAGCCGAAAGCCTTTCGCTAGAGGTACAATCAACAGAGGTACAATCAATCCAAACAAAACTGTGGACCTCTTCCTGCCCTTTGTTAGAACATGGGACAGGGCAAGCATGGAGAAGAACAGGGATGCAAACAATATCTGGGGCAGATGCTTCTTTTCTCCTCGAAGAGACCCCAGAGATGCACATGCATACCCTGAAGTTGTCGGTGGTCGATCCCTCGACGGCGGCCAACCCCATCACCTTTGAGCTGTTTCAGGAGTTGGCCATGCGCCAGCTTCCACTGTTTACTCCCTTCCGGAGAAGGCCTCTCGATGCCCCGTACTCCTTGGGACCTCCTGTCTGGGTCGAAGATCGTGATCTGGATGTCAACTACCACATTCAGCGCATCGTACTTCCCAACGGGGGCGGTGATCACGAACTCGATGAAGTGATGAGTGAGGTGGGGAGTACCCCCTTGCGTCGAGACCACCCACTCTGGCAGTTCTACTACATCGAAGGCTTGGACCATGGCTACATCGCTTATCTACTGAAACTTCATCACGCGGTTGCAGATGGTTCGGTGAGCACGGCCTTGATGAGTTTGTCGTTTCACACCAGCCCCGAAGGAGCCACGAATCCTCCCACGGTGGAGGAGTTGGTGAAATTGGTTAAACCCGATACAGCCGTTGCTCCAGATACGTTTGTACGGTTTGTGTTGCGTGCCTCCAATAAAATTATCAGGCGCTCCCCTAATTTGTTTGCTCGTTCGGCTCGATCCATCACCAAAGACGTTTCTCAAATCATCCGCAGGAAAAAAAGACCCATCAATGCTTTTGTGGGACCGGCCACGCGCTTTAACCGGCCCGTGAGCGCAGATCGTATTTTCTCCCACGTCACACTTTCTTTGAGCGACCTCATTACAGTCAAGAACGCCTTTGGTTGTACGGTGAATGATGTATATCTTGCGCTGGTTGGCGGGGCGCTACGCAGATATCTCGATAGTCATCGAGAACTGCCCAAGCGTTCGATTTCGGCCGTGGTGCCGGTTTCCATTCGCTCTGATTCCGACGAAGCCCTCTTTGGAAATGCGGTGGCTCAGTGGTTTGCAACAACGGGAAGTGGCATCGTCGACCCTGGCGAACGCTTGCGCGCTGTCAGCGATAGCACGCGTATTTCGCGCCAGGCCTTTGAGGGGAAAGACCGACATCTGACCAAGGATTGGTATGACCTCTGGCCGCTGCGCCGGCTCTACATCTTTGCATTGCCTTCGATGGTGACTTCAATCATCAAACGTCCCGCGTATAATATCATTGTGTCCAATGTCTCAGGGCCGCGTGTCCCTTTGTACAGTGATGGTGCTCGCGTCGTGTCCGTGCGCTCCATCGGTCCGCTCGCACGGCAGCAGGGTTTGAATTTTACCGCGTGGAGTTATCTCGATGCTTTTAGTATCACAATGCATGCCTGCCGGAGAGAAGCCGGCGACCTGCGTTGCCTGGCCGACGCTTTTCCTCCCGAGGTGAAGGAGCTGTTAGAGGCGGCACGGCGCGAGTCGCAGCGGGATTGAATTCTTTGAGAAGTTTCCATGACAGCTCTTGAGATAAACGGTCAGGTAGCGCCCGGGTTTGAAGCGGTCCGGGAAGCCTTTCAGGCGAATTTTGTGCAGCATGGAGAAGTGGGTGCGGCTTTTGCGTTGTATCTCGACGGTGAACTCATTGTTGATTGTTGGGGAGGTTGTGCGGATCCCGTAAGTGAGCGTCCATGGCAGCGAGATTCCTTGCAACTTATTTTTTCCGCAACCAAGGCAGCCACCGTTGCCTGCTTGCTCCGTCTGGTGGAGCGTGGTGAAATTGATCTCGATGCAGCGGTGGCAAGTTATTGGCCGGAATTCGCAGCTGAGGGTAAGGGGGAGATCCCTGTCCGTTGGTTGCTGTGTCACCGTGCGGGAATTCCCGTTATCGATGCCAGCCTGAGCTTGGAAGAGGTTTACGCTTGGGATCCGGTGATCAAGGCCCTGGAAAAACAGGTCCCGGTATGGGAACCGGGAACGGCCCATGGCTACCATGCGCGTACCTTTGGATGGCTTGTTGGAGAATTGGTGCGCCGGGTGAGTGGGCGGAGTATCGGTCGATTCTTTGCAGAGGAAATTGCCGAGCCCTTGGGATTGAGTTTCTTTATCGGATTGCCAGAGTCCATGGAATCGCGTTGTACACGTGTGTTATCTCCCGTGACAGACCCTGAGGCCGGTGATGGAAAGTCCCTTTTGGAAATTTTTGGTCCAGATACGCTGTTGCACCGTGTCTTGACCGGTCCTTCGGGTTTGTTTGGCTACGATGACATGTGGAACAGTCGCCCCTTGCACGCTGCCGAGATTCCATCCTCCAACGGAATTTGCGATGCGCGATCTCTGGCCCGTTTTTACGCGGCCATGATCGGATCCATCGATGGTCAGCGAATACTTTCTCCCGAAACCGTGGAGGCTGCGCGAGTCCTCCAGGTGGAGGGTCGCGATAAAGTTGTTTTCATGCACAGCTGTTTCGGGCTTGGATTCATGCTGCCCCCGATCTTGAACCCGGCGCTCCCGAAGGGCTGCTTTGGTCACCCCGGTGCAGGAGGTTCTTTGGGCTTTGCCCATCCTGAACGAGGCCTGGCCTTTGGCTATGTTATGAACCAGATGCACATGGGTCTGTCAGGGGATGCGCGCAGTACGGCTTTGGTGAAGGCCGTCTATTCTTGTTTGTAGTGCTCTTGTTTGTAGCCCGTCTTATTTGTGCTTCGCGACGAACTCCGCAACTTTTTGAGTCCAGTCTGAAGTTTCATTCATCTTGGAAACAACGTGCAGTTCGCTGTTGGGAATCAGTTCCACCAGCTCTTCTGCCGTAGAGACAGGATGTCCGGGATCACCTGTCCATGCAAGAATCAGTGTGGGCTGTTCCAACTTGGAGAGCAGTGAGGGATCGGGCAGGTCAGATTCACCCAGGCCACGGAAGGCGGCGACGCCGGAGCGACGATCCTGATCGTGGGCGTGGCGAACCATGGAATGGACCAGGTGACCGGCAGGTGAATCGTACCCACCAGGCAGGGAGAGTGAACCGACAAACTGGAGTGGGAAAAAACCGATGAGGCGCACGGCTTGTGCGGCATAGCGATAAAGTTTCGCCTGGCGTGGGCGCGTGTCCCAGGCCGTGGGAGGCGCCATGAGCACGAGCGCTTTTACGCGTTCGGGTGAGTGCACGGCGGTGTGAAGGGCGACGGCACAGCCCATGGAGACTCCGCCGGCCACAAACTCATCGATATCAAGTGCATCGGTGAGCCCCAATAAATCTTCGGTGAGGGCGGAAAAGTGAAAATCTATCGGGTCGTGGCAATGTTGAGACTCGCCATGCCCACGTGCGTCGTAGCGAACGACACGCGTTTGCTGCGTTAGCTCTTTCCAGCGCAGAAGATTGGCATCATCGTCTTGTCCCATATCGCCCAAAAGGCAGTGCCCCCACAAAAGAGGACACGGATCTTCGGGGCCTTCTTCGCGCACGGCTAATTCTGCGCCACGCACGTAGACCCAACGCTGGTTGGGATGAGTTGCGTCGCCCGCCTTATTGCCGCGCATCTGCACACTTTACCGCTGCGGCACCCATACGCAGAATGCGGGTGTCGAGCATGGCAGAACCCGAGTTGACAATGAGCGCAACTGCAAGCTCTCGGCTGGGGTCCGCCCAGGCGCCCGATCCACCAAAGCCAAAGTGCCCGAAGGCTTCGGGCAAGAGCTGATTGATTGTGCCGATGCGGTGATAACCCAGCCGCCAATTTAGATCGAAGGGGTTCCGGCTACGGGATTTGGGAGGGTGTTGGATTTCACTGAGTTGACGGAAGGTCTTGGGCGAAATCATCCGCACACCATCCACGCTGCCGCCACCCGCCAGCATGGCGTACATGCGCGCGAGGGAGCGCGCAGTAAACAACCCATTAATAGAGGGGAGCGTAGCGCTTAGCACTTCTTCCGAGGAGAAATCGATGGAGCTGATACCGTGGGGCATGAGGTCCAATGCGGACGCGAATTCAAGTTCGCTACCAGCGAGGTCGAGGATCTTTTGGAGAAGAGCAACGGGTTTTCGAAGGACCTGGCCGAATTCAAGGCCTTTGCGTTTGGCGCCTTCGGGGCCGATGAGCTGTGCGGCTTGTTCGATTTCATGTTTAGGGGCTCCAATATAGAAACCCTCCAGTCCGAGAGGAATGGCCAGTTCGCCTTCGACAACTTCGCGGAAGGGCTTTTGTGTGACGCGCTGAATGATTTCACCAACAAGGTAGCCATAGGTGAGACCGTGGTATCCAATGCGCGCGCCGGGTTCGTGAATGGGTTCGCAATTTTCAATGGCCTCGATCATGTGGTCCCAGTCGATCATGCGGTCGGCATGGTCAATCATCTGGCGCACATGGTAGAGCCCGGATTGATGGCAGAGCACCTGTCGAACCGTGATACGTTCTTTGCCCAGTTGGCCGAACTCAGGCCAGTAGTGGCAAACTGGCCGGTCGTATTTGATAAGCCCCTTGTCGGCCAATATGTGCAAGACGGTAGAGGCCACGCCCTTGGTTGTTGAAAAACTTGGTGCCGCTGTTGTCGCTTCCCAGGGTGCACCTTCGCCACATTTGTACCCACCCCAGATGTCAACCACGCGTTCGCCGCGATGAAAGACGGCAACGGCTGCACCACCACGGCTGTTGGCCAATTGACGCCGCAGGGCGACACCAACCTCACTGAACTCGGGATGTAAATGACCGTCGATCATTCTTGTTCTCCTGGTGGCATTGAGAAAATTCAGCCTTCGATGGCGCGTTTAAGTTCCTCTACGCCATTCTCAATACCCTCTGTCAAGAGCCACGGCTCGGGCACGAGGTTTGGATCTAGCATGAATCCAAAATTTATATCCTTTACGTAACTCATAATCGTAATGCTCAATCCCATTCCGACGAGAACCGGGGCCAGGGGGAAGACGGCTTCGACTTTCCCACCGCAGATGTAGAGCGGGAAAGGAGGTCCCGGGACGTTGGAAATGATGGTGTTGGCTTGTAGCGGAATTTTCCCTTCGAGCTTGGCAGAGTTCAGAATCCATCCGGCCAGCTCAATGGCTACTGGCGGAAGAGCGGTGCCCATGGCCTGGACATCGGTTGCTCCCAGGTCCCCCGCAATCTCTTTGGCGGCCAGGGATCGCCTGTTGATTTCCTTGAGCCGTTTCACGGGGTCTTTGAGATGGGTTTCCAAGGAAACGGAAAGCGTCCCGACTTGATTGTCGAGGTTCTTGTCCCCCTCGGCGCGCGTCGAAATGGGCACGCCAGCGATGAGAGTCTCTTCGGGTAGTGCATTCTGCGCTTGGAGGTAGCTGCGCAGGGCCGAACCACAGACGGCCAAAAGAACATCATTTACTTTGACGTCGAAATGTTTTTTGATGGCTTTCACATCGTCCAATGAAACGCTGGCAAAGGTGATGCCACGGCGCGAAGTGAGGGGGTTATTGAAAATGGTGCGCGGAGCCTCGCCAGCAAGCAAATCACGGTGCTTGCGCTTGTGGGGAATCATGGCCATGCTGCGCCAGCTCATCTTGGCCATCCATCCGGTGACGCGATAAGGCATTCCCATAAGGGATACGAGCCCTTGCTGGAACAACTCCATGTCACTGGGCTCTGGCTCTTGGGAGCCACGAGAGGAACGCTTGCGCTTTGCATTCTTCTCTTCTGGTTCTTCTGGGGGATTGGGTTCGAAGTCCGCCAATATCTCTCCCAACCCTACACCCGAAAGGCCGTCAAACATGCAGTGATGGGTCTTCAACAAGATGGCTGCACGTTGTTCAGCGAGGCCTTCGATGTACCAGATTTCCCACAAGGGTCTGCTGCGGTCGAGTTGACGGCTGAACAGTTGGGAGCTGAGTTCTGCTAACTCGTCCTCGCCCCCAGGTGCGGGCACAGACACCCGATGCACGTGATCCTCAACTCGAACGCCTTTGTTTTCAACCCAATAGGGCCTGTCCAAACCGAGGGGAACATGGCGTACCGTCCAGGAGAGTTTGGGCACGCGACCAATCCTCTCCGTCAGGGTACGCAGGAGCTTCTCAAAGCTGAAATCTTCTGCCTGGGAAGGGTCGATGACGGCAATGGCCCCTGTTGTCAGGGCCGAATTGGGCGTCTCGATGGATAGGAAAATAGAATCATCACCTGCCAGTTGCTTCATCGTTTGGACCCTTTAGAGAAATCAAAATACACGTTTCCCGACCTCTTTTATCCTTCCCCTAATGGTAGCCTAAAGCATCCTCCGGTTGGGAGGATAGGTTGTCGCAGCCTGCTGAATGTTTGTTAGAAACCATGTACTCTGGTTTTTTTCGGCTTTACCAGGTTCTTTCAAGGTATTCGGGTGAGTGTCTCAATGGCCATCGATTCTCGGGTGGGCCTGTACCGGCCGGGTCAATGAGAGCGAGGAACGATCGTGGAATTTCAACTAGCAGATCTTTTTGAATCTATGGCTGATCGGGTTCCTGATCGCGAGGCTATGGTTGCGGGTGACCGAAGGCTCACCTATGCCCAACTCGATGTGCGAGCCAATCAGTTGGCTCATCAGTTGAGTGCGTTGGGTGTTGGTGCTGGCGATCATGTGGGAATACAACTTCACAACGGCACCGAATACATCGAAGGCATGTTGGCCGCTTTCAAGCTTCGTGCAGTGCCCATTAATGTGAACTATCGCTACATGGAAGAAGAGCTTCGCTACTTGTTTGACGATGCCGACCTGGTTGCGCTGATCTTGCACAAGAGTTTCCTCCCGCACGTGGTGCCGATCGCCTCATCACTGCCCAAGCTGAAGAACTATATCGTTGTCGATGAACCCTGTGAGGTGGTGGGGACTCTTCCCAGTGCATTGGATTATGAGACTTGCCTGGCAGCTTCCAGCGATAAGCGGATTGGGACCCCGCGATCATCGGAAGACCTCTACATCGTGTACACCGGTGGAACGACAGGAATGCCAAAGGGCGTCATGTGGTACCACGAGGATATCTTCTTCGCCGCCATGGGTGGTGGCGATGTGATGAAAACGGGTAACCCCGTAACGAAACCTGAACAGTTGGCAGAGCGTGTTCCCGAGAACACCCTGGGCGCATTGCCGGTACCTCCTTTTATGCACGCCGCGGCACAGTGGCTGGCCTTCACGACTTTATTTAGCGGTGGCAAGATTGTAGTTCCCGAAGGCGGAGGGTTTGATCCAGCAGAAATCTGGGACCTCGTCGCGCGGGAGAAACTCTTGATGTTGGTGATCGTGGGTGACGCCATGGCTACCCCACTGGCCGACACTTTGGAAGCCAACCCCGATCGTTTCGATCTCAGCTCATTGATTGTGATTGCGTCAGGTGGTGCGCTCTTCTCGCCTTCGACCAAAGAACGACTGCGTACCTTGCTTCCCAATCGCATCATCATGGACGGCTTGGGCTCTTCAGAAACGGGGGTCATGGGCAATAAGTCGAGCATGCCAGGTGTAGACTTGGATGAAGAGCCGCTTTTTATGGTGAATGAAGAAACCGCGGTATTGGATGAGGATTTAAACCCCATCATTCCCGGGTCGGGAGAGATCGGTCATCTGGCGCGGAAGGGTCGTGTCCCCATTGGCTATTACAACGATACGGAGAAGTCTCGCAATACCTTCTTGACGGTGAATGGAGAGCGATGGGCGGTTCCGGGAGATATGGCGACGGTCGAAGCCAATGGAACGGTACGACTTCTGGGCCGAGAAAAGTTCAGCATCAATACCGGAGGCGAGAAAGTCTTTCCGGAGGAAGTGGAGGCTGTGATCAAGAGCCATCCGGAGGTCTTTGATGTCCTGGTTGTCGGTCTTCCCGATGATCGCTGGGGGGAAAAGATTGTAGCGGTGGTGCAGACACGCTCGGGTGCGGATATAACCCTCGAGCAATTGCGTGAATTCTGCTCGACTCGCATCTCGAATTTCAAAGAACCAAGGGGAGTGGTTCGAGCCGATACGATTCGCCGCTCACCAACGGGGAAGGCAGACTATGGGTGGGCGAAGGAGCGCGCGCTTCAGGGGTTGGGCGCCTGACGGCTTTGGGTTGCGTTATTTGCGTCGCTTCCCTTTTTGACGGAAACCGGGCCGTGCTGCACGTTGCTGACCCATGCTGGCGGGTGGCTTTTCAAGTTGCAAGGCGTACCAAGGCATCCCGAATCGCTTCATGTTGAGCTTCTTGTTGTTTTGTAGGCGCAAGAGATTGTCCTTCGTAGTTTCGTTGGACTTCTCCTTTTTAAGGAAACGGTTGAGTACGGCAATGGCTTCGCTGCGCTTGTCTTGTTTCTCAAGTAGGTAGGCGTGGAGATTGTGAAGAAGAACATGCTTCTTGTTAAAGCTTTCACAGTTTCCCAGTACTTGAACGGCCTTGTCTTTATTACCCTGTCGGAAATACATAGAGGCCAGGAACATTTGTGCGTCTGCAAAGCGGGTGCTTGATTTTTTGAGGAACTTGAGACCTTTGTCCTCATCACCACTACTGGCGCAGAGGATGCCCATTTGTGCGTAGAGCTGTCCCTTTAATAGTGGTTGCCAGTTGCCTAGCGGAAGCAGGTCTTCGAAGGTTTGAAGCGCCAGTTTTATCTTCCCCGCTTCGGCCTGCTTTTGCGCGTGCAGGATGGCCGGTTCGATGCGTTTTCGGATGTTGCGGCCGATGAGGAACCAAGAGGCGATAAAGGCAGCGACGCCGAGCCAGATGCCCATGATCCAGGTTTCCCAGAGTCCGAGGAAGGTCCAGCCGCAGCCGATGATTAAAGCGATGGCGAGAGAGAGGAGAAAGCTATACACGTAATGTCTCTTTATGCTTGCGGTGTTAGAGTCGATTCCATCCGCCCGTCACGGGGGGTGGGTGGCTAAGAGTGCACTGAGTGATAACAAAAATCCAGCCCTTTGGCCGGGATGGTTTTGGCAGGTCGAAATCGCTGCCTTTTGGAGAGGAGTTTTCTGTGAGTCTCATCCGTTTTGATGCCAGTGAACACCCCATCGTTTTTCTGGCGATGGAAGGTGCGGTCACCGAAGAGCAGGTACTTGAGTATCTGGAGCAAATGCGCGAGGTCATCGAGCGCCAGCGCAAGTTTTCCGTGGTCGTAGATTTGAGCGCAGCTTCAATTCCGAGCTTGAAGGCCCGAGGCTTACTGCGGGACTTTGCCAACACCTATGAGCGAGAATCCGATGAATGGACGGTGAGCAGTTCTCTGATCATCCACAATCCAGCCATTAAAATGGCGGTGACGGCAATCTATGCCGTGGTGCGCACCCAGTACCCGAAAAGAGTGTTCCGAAATCGAGAGGATGCGGTGGCTTGGACAAGGGCTGAATTGGAAAAAGCAGGTGTGTTGAACGCTTAACCCGGACTATTCACGAGCGCCCTACTGCGATCGCCGAAAGCCCCGAATCTTCACGGCCTTCTCCCTTCAGCCTCCTCGACGTACTGCAAGTACGTCTCCGGGGGCCTACGGTCCGAGGTCCGCGAATCTCCAGCACTTGTGCCCCATAGGGGTGCTTTAGGCGCTCTCGCTACGGGCTTCATGAATAGTCCGGGTTAACCCATCAGCGGCTCGCCGTCTTTTTATAGAAGCTACATTTGCAAAAACGGGTTGTGAACCCGTTCAAAGCCAATGGTCGTGATGGGGCCGTGGCCACTCATCACTTGCGTCCAGTCGTCGAGAGGCAACAGACGCTCTCGGATGGACTGGATGAGTTGGGGATGAGAACCTCCGGGCAGGTCCGTGCGCCCGATGGAACCCTGAAACAGCGTGTCTCCGACAAAGAGGTAGTCGGCTACGTGAAAACATACGCCGCCCGGCGTATGACCCGGTGTGAAGTAGGTTTTGACCTCGTGTCCGCCGATGTTGAAAACATCTCCATCGGAGAGTTCGCGGTCAACGGCGGGAGATTCCAGGGGAGGCAGTCCGAAGGCGGCTGCCTGTTCCTTCAGGGTGGCCGCCAGCGGGAAGTCTCCGGCGTGAAGAGCAAAAGGAATCTTCAATTTATTGACGATGGCGGCCACGCCACCGGCGTGATCGAGGTGGGCGTGGGTGTTGAAAATTCCTTCGAGAGTGACGCCCTTGGAATCCACAATGGACAGGATCCGATCTGGCTCGTCACCGGGATCAATCAAGATGCCCGTCATCAACTCGTCGTCCCAGACGAGGTAACAGTTTTCTTGAAAAGGACCATTTGTGATGGTTTCAAACTGAATGGGCATGAGTGGCCTTTTTTGGGGCGCAGCATTTTTTTGCGGTGTCGTCATCGGCCTGCTGCGCACAATGCATCAGGACTGAGCCGGCAAGGATACCAAGTGTCGGACAAAATTCATGCTCTTGGTTTGTGACTGCGCCCGGATCGGTTGAAAGTGGGCTGGAATTCTACTTGGAAAATTCACGTAGGAGGGCGCGAATGCCGCGCATGAGTGTTTCGATGGCCTCTTGTCGCGAAAGGTCATGGGATAGCCAGCGGCTGAGAACGGCGACCGTGGTGGCCACAATCATGCTGCATAAAAGCTCGGCTTCTTCCCGGGAAATGCCGGCGACCTCCGAGACACGTTCGAGCCAGGGGGAAAAGAGTTGTTTGCGAACCTGTTGCACCACGCGGTCTACCTCAGGATCCGGGCCGGAGGAGCTGAGCAGACTCCAGGCACCGACACCCCCGTCCTCCAGGCTGTCGCAGACGGCCCCGATAATTTGCCGCAGTGCTTCGGTGAGCTTGGGCTTCTCATCGCTCAGCGCCTCATCGAAGCGCGCTTGAAGTTCCTCTCCATAGCTTTCCAACACGGCGATGAGTAGGGACTGCCGATTGGGAAAGTGCTTGTACACCGTAGGTCGGGTGACTCCCGCAACGGCCGCGACTTCTGGAATACGTACGCCATCGACGCCTTGGGTGGCCAGCAACTGAGCAGCAATCTCGGTGAGTTGCCGTCCACGCTCATTGGCCCAGAGCCGTCCGTGGTCGGGGGGGGCGGACGAATTGGCGGGCGAATCGGAGGCCTTGCGGCGGCTGTTGGACAATTCTCCGGGCTTTTTATCAGTCTCCGGCATGGATTCAGGGGTCCTTTTTGGTGTTTACAAACTGTAAAGGTAAGTATACACTATGTAAACACCTTAGATCAAGGCCTTCTCGGCACCGGAGACCCTTTTATGCGCACAGAACTCTGCAAGAAACTCGGCATTGAATATCCCATTTTCGCTTTTACCCACTGTCGCGACGTTGTGGCCGCTGTGAGTAACGCGGGCGGTCTCGGCGTGCTGGGTGCCGTTGCGTTTACCGCAGATCAATTGGAACGGGAACTGACTTGGATTGATGAGCACGTGGGCGACAACCCCTATGCCGTCGACATCGTGATTCCCGGAAAGTACGAAGGCAAGGGCGACGACCTGGAAGCCGATGCGCTGGAGGAGAAACTGCGATCCATGGTGCCCGAGGAACATCGCGCCTTTGCCCGCAAGTTGCTCGAAGACGCCGGTGTGCCTGAACTGCCCGAAGGGGAAGAGGTGCGAGAGCTTTTGGGTTGGACGGCAGCGACGGCCGGGCCCTTGGTTGAAACAGCCCTGAAGCACGAGAAGGTTTGCTTAATCGCCAACGCCTTGGGTACGCCGCCCGCGGACGTCATCAAAGAGATTCAGGACGCCGGTCGCCTGGTCGCGGCCCTGGCGGGCAGTACCAAGCACGCGTTGGCGCATAAGGAATCAGGTGTTGACATCATTGTGTGTCAAGGCGGTGAAGGTGGAGGGCATACAGGGGATGTGGGCAGCATCGTATTGTGGCCGGAAGTCATTGATGCGGTTGCACCGATGCCCGTCTTGGCTGCGGGTGGCATTGGCTCAGGTCGCCAAATGGCAGCGGCCATGGCCATGGGTGCCCAGGGTGTTTGGAGCGGAACCCAATGGCTGACGGTGAAAGAATCCGATTGCCCACCCGAACAGAAGCAGAGCTACATCGACGCCAGCAGTCGCGATACCGTGCGCTCGCGGGCCTGGACGGGCAAGCCTTGCCGGATGTTGCGCAACGATTGGACGGAGGCGTGGGAGCGAGCCGATACGCCGGATCCCTTGGGTTTGCCCCTGCAATTCATGGTGACTTCAGAAGCGGTGGTGCGTGGGCATACCTACGCAGCCAAGGCTCAGCCTGTGTCATTCAACCCGTGTGGGCAAATTGTCGGGAATGCGAAATCCGTTCGTTCAGTACGTCAAGTGATCGATGAGTGCATCGAAGAGTATCTCGACTGCGTCGAACGCTTGAATGATTTGATGCCTGAGTAGATTCTGAATTCAGAAGAAGGGTTGCAAGCGCGAAGGAAGTTGATTTTTTTCAACCCTTCATCCATGTGCAAGTGTTGACCTAACTCCACTGCGCTTCATCGCGATCGCTGCGAGCGGGAGTGCGTTTGCCCGTTGTCCCGCGGGAAGGTTGTTCTCAAGGTCTAGAAAAGTTTTGAAGCTGATCTAGAATCGAGCCCACAATTTTTAGATGCGCTGGTGTTGCCCGACGCGCGCGTTGGAGTGGGAGCAAGAAGATGAGCGATGGTAAGCCGGTGGATGGTGCAAATATAGCTTTGGGCGAGACGCCCCCGGTACCCGCGGACCCGACCTTGAACCTGGTCACTCCGGCCGAAATCAAACGACTCTTTCCTCAATATATCGATCTCTTGAAATTAGGTCGCCAAATATATTGCGACGAGGTCGGGGTCCTTCGTTTTGTTCCCAATGAACTGGTACGCTGGTCCATCCAAAGTGGATCCATCAGTTTGAAACGGTTAGAGCGGGCACACAAAGAGGGGGATTTTTCCACAAAGGAATATCTGGGCTTTCTGTTGGGTGCGGGTTTCCCCTTGGACCGCTTCTTGGAGTTGGACATTGTGATGAGTTTGCTTGGTCGCAAACCCAGAGTGCACAATCAACTGAAGTCGAATAAGCGCAGCCAGATGATTCGGGAAGCGTATCAGGTAGCAACCGGGTAGCGAAAGTTTTGAAAGCTTGTTGATAAGAGGGCGCGTCCGTTATCGGATGGCGCCCTTTTGCCTGTTGACGCCATGAAAGAGGTAAAGATTACAGCTAAGGTATTTCTCGACGCTGAAGTCGAGCCTGGGGGAGATTCATGCATCAGGGAAAGAAGGTCGTGGTGATTATGCCGGCATACAATGCGGCGCTGACCTTGAGAAAAACCTATGAAGAGGTGATGTCTCACGACTGTGTCGACCGGGTCATCCTTGTCGACGATGCAAGTACCGATGCTACCTCCGAGGTAGCCAGTGAATTCGAAAAACTAAAGTTCTTTGCCCATCCAGAAAACCGAGGCTACGGAGGGAATCAGAAAACATGTTATCGGCTGGCCTTGGATGAAGGTGCCGACATTATTGTAATGGTCCACCCCGATTACCAGTACACGCCGAGATTGATTCCAACCCTGGTGGGGATGGTGGGCAGCGGGTTGTATCCCTGTGTTTTAGCTTCACGTATTCTCGGGGGTGGAGCGTTGAAAGGTGGGATGCCCGCGTGGAAATACGTCGCAAATCGAGGGCTTACCTTTGTACAAAATCTCTTGTTAGGGGCGAAACTATCTGAGTATCATACGGGTTATCGAGCGTTTTCACGCGAGGTACTGGAGTCGATTCCACTGGAAGACAACTCGGATGATTTTGTTTTTGATGGACAAATGCTGGCGCAGGTTTTGTGGTGGGGCTTTACCATCGGCGAAGTCAGTTGCCCGACCAAGTACTTCCCGGAAGCCTCTTCAATTAATTTTGGACGCAGTGTCACCTATGGCGTGGGTTGTTTGCGCACTGCACTTGCGTTTCGTCTCGCTAAATGGGGGCTCCGGCCAGATCCCGCTTTCCCTGAACTCGCAAGTGGGAATCGGCTTTAGTCCAAGGGGGCTATGGGGTGAAAATATTTTGGGTGTCACATACGCACTGGGATCGGGAGTGGTACCGAACCTTTGAAGCGTTTCGTGCAAGGCTCCTTGACACCATTGATTGTGTTCTCGACCGCGTTCAAACGGATCCCTCTTTTCGATTCTTGCTCGACGGACAGACGGTGGTCGTCGACGATTACCTGGAGTTGCGACCTGATCGTCAGGAAGAGTTGTTTCGAGCTTGTCGGGAGGGGCGAGTTGCCATTGGCCCCTGGTACGTTCAGCCGGATTCCTTTTTGCCCTGCGGTGAATCCCATATTCGCAACTTACTACTGGGCCGACAAACCATGCAGCGTGTCGGTTCAGGGTCGAAAGTCGCTTATACCCCCGATTCCTTCGGTCACCCTTCGCAATTTCCTCAACTCTTTGCCGGCTTCGGCTTAAGCGCGTTTGTCCATTGGCGGGGACATGGATCCGAGGTGGAGTCATTGCCCAACGAGACGCGCTGGGTCGCCCCTGATGGAAGCAGTGTACTCTCGTGCCTCTTGCGCAAAGGTTACTTCACAGCGGCTTTGCAACCACGAGATCTGACATTGGCGGCAGAACGTTTGGGCGCTGTCGCTCGTGAACTGGCGGAGACCACGGAGCAAGGAGCCATCCTTTTAATGTGTGGCATTGATCATGCGCCTCCGGATCCGCTGGATGCGGAGTTGGCCGATGCCGCGGGAAAGGGAAGTGGGTTCGGAGTGCAACGTGCCTTGTTAGATGATTTTGTAGCGGGCTTGCAAGAACCTTTTCCCGAACAGCACGGCGAGTTGCGCGGTGGACGCTTGGCCAATTTACTTCCCGGAGTTTGGTCAGCGCGGATTCCATTGAAAATACGGAATCGACAGTGTGAAACAGAACTGCTCGGTTTTGCCGAGCCTTGGGCCGCCATGGGGCAGTTCTTTGGTCTGGCCGATGAGCGCCCCGCATTGGACAGGGCCTGGCGCGCGTTGCTTTGTAATCAAGCCCATGATTCCATCGGTGGCTGCTCGGTGGATGCCGTTCATCGTCAAATGGAAGGCCGATATGATCAAGCCTTCGAGTTGGCGCGGGAAACCGGGCGTCGTTGTCAAGAGCGTCTCGTGGGTGGCTTGCCGACGCGCGAGACGCCCACACGCCAACCCTTTGAGGTGGCGGTGTTTAATCCCTCTCCACATATGCGCACCGAAGTGGTACGCGTGGCCTTGGACGCGACACCGTCCATGCCTCTGGGTGAGGAAGGCATTTCATATCATCCCGTACTGGCTGCCAATAGCGAGCAGACGCGGTTCCTGGCCGATGGTGTGCCCGTGCGCATGCTGCCTGCTCGCGCCGATGGACGTTTCTTTTTTGGCAGCTTCAACCAGGCCATGGATATTGAATTGATTGTACGAGACGTCCCGGCCTTGGGTTGGCGCCGGGTCCAACTGGAGCCCGCTCCCGTGGTTGAAGGAAAGGTCGAGGAAAAAATAGATTCAGGCACTGGGATTGAAGTTGGGGAACTCAAGGTCAGCGTGGAAGAGGCTGGAACCTTCACGGTGTGCTTGGCGGAGCATCAGTTTACAGGCTTGTTTGATGTCGAAGACAGGGGCGATCGCGGTGATAGCTATGATGCCGACTTGTTGGAAGATGGCCATCGCCTGCAGTTGGAGCAGGTGCAGACGCGGCGATTCCAGCATGTGAGTGGGATTCAACGCTTGGAAGTTCGGCGAGAATATCGCTTGCCTGTGGGCTTGGAAGAGGGGCGTGAGAAGCGCTGCCAGGAAGAAACCGGGCTTAGCTTATGGGTCGAAGCGATCCTGGTGCCGGGTGTGCGGCGTGTGGACTTCAACGTGAAAGTAGAAAACCGTGCCAGCGATCATCGCTTACGCCTTCTGTTCCCGACCCGTCGAGCAACACAGAACTTTCTTGCGGCGAGTACCTTTGATGCCATGGAACGCTCGACACAAGTTCAAGACGACGCCAATTGGGTTCATCCCGCACCGCGCACCTTTCCACACCAGGGTTGGATTTCTCTCAACGATTTGCACCTGGTGGCGCCGGGGTTGCCTGAAGCGGAGGTGTCTCCCGAAGGGTTGCTCGCCTTGACCTTATTGCGGTCTGTGGGTTGGTTGTCGCGCTCGGATTTGCGAACTCGACCTGGCCCTGCAGGCCCTGTGAACGAAACGCCAGAGGCACAGTGCCTGACTTCGGTGGAGGCGCGGCTTTCCTTATTACCTGAAGTGAGCCCGTCTGCGGCTCGTGATGCGGAATTGGGATTGCGCGCCGTGTGGGCGGGCGAAGAAGAATTGCTGCCAGAGGGGAAGCCCATGCTCGAGTTGGATCCCGCATGCCTGTTGCTGACAAGTTTCAAACCCGCGCGGGAGGATGGAGGTGCCGTACTGCGGGTGCTGAATCCCAGCGGGCAAACGGTGACAGCCCGTCTTCGCTTGGGGATCCAATGTTCCGCGCTGGAATCTCTGCGCTTGGACGAGGAAGCCGATGACCTCTCGCTTTCCCTAGATGCTGATGAATGGCGGTTTGAGCTTGGCCCGAAGCAGATGCGAACACTTTTGCTCCGCCGCTGAGGATAAACGCGTGCTGTCGTGAACTTATCTCGATTCCCGGAAGGCGTTACTCTTTTGAACCGGGGTCCTCGATCCGCTGCGCGATGAGCAGCTTGGCATATTTGAGCCTGCATCCGTAAGCGGATAGATAGGCGAGCAGTAAGCCGCGCCAACCTTCACGCCAACCACTTTTCAAAATGTAGAATTTGAGAAATCGTGTGACTGGACGAAAAATGATGTCACTCACGCGCGCTTGGACTCCCTTCTGGGCCAATCCCTGCGCACCAATGCTGGAGTAACTGTCGAGGATGCGCAGGTGCTCCGCAAAATTGCGATAAGGATCGTGTAGCAAGTTTCCTGCGCAGGTCTCGGCGGCACCGTCGAGTTGAACATGGTCATGGGGGTTGGCCCCGCCCCAGTGGCCTCGCCGGCGATCAAAGAGACGGATCTTTCGATCGGGGTACCAGCCGCCATGGCGCATGGGTTGCCCCAGGTAGGTGGAGAGCCGGGGCATGGACCAGCCAGCGGCCTTGGGGAATCCAGCATCACGCAGTGCGATTATTTCGCGTTTGAGCTCGGCGCTAAGTTTTTCGTCGGCATCCAGGCATAACACCCAATCGTGTTGGGCCGCCCGAACGGCAAATTCTTTCTGATCGACATGGCCGGGCCAGTCGCGCTCGATGACTCTGGCGCCCACGGATTTTGCCAGGTCGCGCGTGCCATCGCTGGAATGGGAATCAACCACGAGGATTTCATCGCACCAGGATAAGGATTCGAGGCAAGGCCCCAGCCGATCCTCCTCGTTGAAGGTGATAATGCAAGCGCTAACTCTCTCCGCTGCTGCGGTCTGTGATGGCGAGTCGGGTTCGGGCAACGCGCTGGCTCCGCTCAAATGGACGTGTGAGTAGGATCGCGGCTGATCGAGTCTCGGTCAAGCAAGAGCCATGCGAGATAAAACCGTGATGCAAAGGATCGTTTCAAGCGTGTATCGAATCGCAGAGCTCGTAATAGCCATTGGTTGCGAAATCAATGGCCAGGCCCAGACCCTCATCGGGAATCATTTCGAGACCATGGGGTCGGTATTCAGAGCGGACGACCGTGGAGTGAAGCAGAAAAGTGCGACCGTCTGGATTGATAATGGAGACCACCAATTTCTCACCCAATCGAGCGGGGTGTTTGGTTTGTACGAAGATCCCCGTTTCGGAGAGATCGCGCAGGGTGCCGTCGGTGACTCCTTGGTTGCTCTCCAGGAAACAGTGAGCCACGTGCGGTTTGCGTTCGCTGCTGCGCTGATCAGACCAACCCTGTAGAGGCTTTACTACTTTCTTGCCGTGTTGGATTCGACTGAAAATGATGGAGGAGAGCAACAGGAGGTACTCGTCCGGGGTGTAGTCCAGGCGAATGCCCAGCGCGGCGGCTTGTTGGCTGGTGCGCGGTCCTTCTCCTGGTTCGACGATTCGAGCCACTCGTCCGGCGATGACGAGAGGAGTCCCGATCCGGTCGTTCAGCGTAATTTGAACGGAATCGTCTTCTTCAAGATCGAGAACGGTCAGCAGCATCAAGCCGTTGTCGGACATGTTCAGGACAGTTGCTTGCTGGGTTTCACTGGCAGTGGAAATGGCGCAAGGGCGACAAGTGGTCTCGCGAGCGTGTAGACGTCTCTCCATCATGGTTTGGGATCCTCCATTTCCCGTGTTTCTAGGATTCGGACGCTAGGGATCTTTCTTTAGGAGGAACCGAGGGATTTTTGAGACAAGTCGTCGCAAGAGTTGTTTGTTGTGTAGGTGTTACCACCTAGAACCTTGATAGCATTGGTACGTGCTACCACCGACATGAGGCTGCTATTTACCAAGTGAGGTACCAAATGAGGCCTCAATCACATGCATTTGCATGGAAAGAGGCCTCATTGTCAGCAATCCATTCTCATTCGAATTTAGCTGATGGTCTGTTCTCCGATGTAGAGGAACTCCCATTGACAACTCTGTGTCAAAAAGCGCCCTCGGGAGTCCCGCTCATACACCCATTAGACATATTCACCCCCCTTCCGCCGGGATATCAAAAATCCGAACCAGGAGCATCCCGCCTGCAACCCGTGGTACGACACCCATGAGTCGAGAATGATATAGACGGGAACACGAAGTCAACAAAAAGCTGGTGAACTGGTGTGGTTTTTCACCCTATTCAATTTTAGATCTGTGGTGTCGGGGTGAACTCAGAAGTAGCGGCTGGAATCGGACAAAATGGTCAAGGCCCGGTGGGTGGAAATACTCATGGTGCTGATCTGTGGATTTACGTCGATGGAAGTGGGGAAGGCACTGGTATCGATAACGAAAAGCCCTTTGACATCATGGGTTTCTCCACGGGCATCGACCACCGAGTGGTCGGGGTCGGCACCCATGCGCGCCGTGCCTTGGGGGTGGGGGCCTGAGATGTTGATATCACTCGGGCCCACGGACAACTCGTAAACGCTGTCGATTTCATCGGCGCTTTCCAGCACCAAGGGTTTGGTAAAGGGCGCCATCACCTTTTGCGCGCCCGCTGCAAACCACATTCGCGCCATGGCCGCGATGGATTCTTTGACGCGCTGTTGGGTCTCGTCGTCGAGTACGTAGGTGATGTCGGCCTTTCCGGTTTTGGGGTTGTACTGAACGGAGCCACAACCGGGGTCGTGCACCACAGTCAGGCAGGTGGCCAGACGTGTGTAGTCGCGCATGAGGTCACGCTGGAGTTTTCCGAATTGACCCATGTACACGGCCATGCCCATGGGACCAAAAGACATACCTTCGATGAGGAAACCGCCTTTGTCGTGCTCGTGGAACTCGTCGATGTAGCTGCCACCCGGCGGCCCGACCCAGCCGTAAACGGGTTGTGGAAACAAAGCCACGGTGGAAGGGCCGGGGTGGATGGCGAGGTTCTTTCCCAATTGCCCTGAATGAGAACACAACTCGGAACGCTGTAGAAGAGCGGGAGTTTGTATGGCACCCGCTGCCAGTGCGACGATCCGCGCTTTCACATGCAAGGTGGCCACCACTTCGCGCGTGTCGCGGTCGCGCACACTGGCCACAACACCTGTGGTGCGACCGCCCCGGGTCAGGATGCGATCCACTTCGGTGTCGGCATAAAGTGTGGCACCCGATTCCACGGCCATGGGCACGTAGGTGACGAGCATGCTGCGCTTGCGATCATAAGCGCAGCCCTGCATGCAAAAACCGGAGATGGCGCAATCTTGTTTGTTGCGCCATATGGGGGCATTGCTCCAACCCAGGGCGTCGGCCCCCTTCATCATCAGCCGATTGGGAATATTGATTTCATGCGGAAGGTTTTCCGTGGAGTTGATGGTTTGTTCCACTTCTAGAATGGAGGGGAGCAGGTCTTGGTAGCTCAATCCCGTCACGCCGAACTTGTCTTCCCAGGATTGCAAGACTCGCTCGGGCGGGCGAAAGCACATCATGCCGTTAATCACGGTGCTGCCGCCGACACACTTGCCTTGGTAGACGCCGACGCTGCCGTCGGCCGTGGCTTGGGCTCCGCCTTCGACGTAGAGCTTGCGACTCATCTCGCCTTCTTTTTCCGTGAAATCCTTGTCCGCCGTGTAGTAACCGCCCGCTTCGATGATCAGCACGGACTTCCCCGCTTGCGCCATCTTGTAGGCAAAGGGGCCTCCGCCCGCGCCGCTACCGACGACGACGACGTCGACCTCCTCATGAATTTCACCGCTCAGGTCTTTGGCCTCTCGAATCATGAGTCGGCCTCCGCGAGGTCTCGGGTCGCTTTGCTTGCAATGCGCAGTGGTCCGGGTTGCTCGGGTGTGGGATGTGGATGGGCCAGGGTGCTATTGCCAATGGGCTGGGGGGCGCCCTGGCGCGTGCGCAGCGGTCCGGGGTAGCCGACGAGTTCATACGTGAGTTCAGACTCGTAGTACATGCCACAGGAAATCTTTAGAAAGGTGGTGTACAAAATTTTCGACAAGCTGCTGTCGTTGTTTCGGAGGGTGTTGAGGTAGTCCGACTGCTCTGCGGCGTTGAGTTTGGTAAAGCGCGAGAACTTCCTGGCCAAGGGCAGGGTGCCGTGTTCGAAGATGAGAATGAGCATCTTCATTTGATCTTGCATTTTTTCAGGGGCCTCGGACATCAACTCGTCGAAGCGTTCCACGGCACCTGCTTCGCGAATGTCCAACTCGTCGGGTTGGGTGACGGGCAGGTAGGTTTCCATGATGCTTTGGAGAACGTGAAATTCTTTGTCGGAGAATACCTTCAGTCGGGCCGTGGCCTCGGGGTAATGTCTTCCGCAGCCCGGCAGCAAGCTCAGGGCCGTCAGCCCCAAGGCGCCGCTACTGCCCCGTTGCAGAAAACCGCGGCGATTCATCAAGGGCTCGTTGCTGTTGAAGGGGGCGGATTCTTGCAGTTCTGCTAGCACTGGATGTCCGGGGGGCGAGGGGCTCATTGGGGGACTAGGATAGCCAGAATTTAATTTCCGTCCACTGTACGGTAAATAGACCCTGCGGTCTAAGGTCGCTTTACAGCCCCCTGGAGGATCGTTACTTTCTGGCCGCCCGAAGCCAGCCTCGCCCCCCTTTGAGCCTGTATTGGCCAATCTGGTCGCTTTTGAGCTGAATCGGTGCAGATCTCGCGAGAGGCACTTCCCGAGTACTGCAAAAGTACGGCAAAAGGACTGCGAGATTTTCTAAAAGGATTCCGGGCGGACCTCCCACCTGGAGCAGGTTATCCACAGAGAGTGCTCCAGCAGGTGCAAGCGGGCCTCAGTGAGTCGAGTTTGTGGGCAGCCACGTGCTGTGATCAGTTTGAGCATGGGTCGAGAGGCTTGTCTCATGCGGAGATGTAGAAGGAAAATCCATGGATAAGCGGATGACAGAAAGTGAAGTGATCGCCGAGCTTCGCGATGGGATGACCATCGGAATTGGCGGTTGGGGACCTCGGCGCAAGCCCATGTCCCTGGTGCGCGAGATTCTGCGTTCCGATCTAAAAGATCTCACCGTCGTGGCCTACGGTGGTCCCGAAGTGGGCCTATTGGCCAAGTATGGGAAAATCAAGAAACTGATCTACGGTTTTGTTTCGCTGGATTCCATCCCCTTGGAACCACATTTCCGCATTGCGCGCCAGACGGCCAGCATCCCCGAAATTGTCGAATTGGATGAAGGCATGTTCCAGTGGGGCTTGTATGCCGCCAGCTTGCGCTTGCCTTTCTTGCCCACGCGCGCAGGACTCGGTTCGGACGTGTTGAAATACAACCCCGACATCAAGACGGTGAAGTCGCCCTATGCCGATGCGGAAGAGTTGGTGGCCATGCCCGCTTTGAATTTAGACGTGGCGCTGATTCACATGAATCGAGGCGATGCGGGCGGCAACGGCATGGCCCTGGGTCCCGACCCCTTCTTTGATGATCTCTTTTGTGGCGCGGCTGAAAAAGCTTATATGTCCGTGGAGAAGCTCGTCGAAACCAAAGAACTGTTGGAGCAGGGGCCGATTCAGTGCCTCAAGATCAATCGCTCCATGGTCCAAGGCGTGGTGGAAGCCCCCAACGGTGCACATTTTACGGAGTGTCCTCCCGATTACTTCCGCGACGAGGCCTTCCAGAAGAAGTACGCCGCGACAGCCAAAGACGAACAAGCCTGGGATGATTTCAAAAAGACCTACTTGGATGTTTCTGAGGCGGATTACCAGAAGGCGGTGAAGGCCAATGACTGATATTCAGCGAGACGAGTACTGTGCTGTGGCCATTGCCGAAGCCTTTCGCGGCGATGGTGAGATTCTGATCAGCCCCATTGGTAACCTGCCCGCCATTGGCGCGCGCCTGGCGAGACTCTCCTTTGAGCCGGGGCTCATGCTTTCTGACGGTGTGTCCAAGCTCTTTGGCAATACGCCGGGCTGGGGCGTGAAGGGTGCTGAGAAAATCATCGAGGGGTATGTCCCTTACCGCACCATCTTCGACATCGTGTGGTCAGGCAAGCGCCATGTCATGATGGGTGCGACTCAAATCGATAAGTACGGCAATCAAAACATCGCTTGCATCGGTGATTTTAAACAACCCAAGAGCCAGCTTTTGGGTATGCGCGGTGCGCCGGGAAATACCATTTCACATCCCACCAGCTACTGGGTTTCCAAACACAGCACGCGTGTGTTTGTGGAGAAGGTAGATGTCGTGTCGGGCGTCGGTTACGACCGCGCGCGCGAGTTGGGCAGTGCCGCCAAGTACCACGAAATTCGTCGCGTGGTGACGAACCTGTGTGTGCTCGACTTTGAAACGCCGGACAACCGCATGCGGTTGCGATCCCTGCATCCGGGTGTGACGGTCGACCAGGTGGTGGAAAACACAGGCTTTGAACTGGTGATCCCCGACGACGTGCCCGAAACCCGCGCCCCCAACGCTGAAGAACTGCGTCTTCTGCGGGAAGACATTGATCCCAATGGCAATGGTAAGAAGGAAGTACCAACTGAGGCCTGAACCCGGGGCCTGAAAGAGGAAACGAAATTGTCCGCTGCGCTGAATACGAAGATCTGTGAAATGTTTGGAGTGAAGTACCCGGTCATTCAAACGGCCATGGGTTGGGTGTCCACCCCGGAGCTCACGGCGGCGACGGCCAATGCCGGTGGCATGGGCTTCCTGGCGGCTGCCACCATCAAGCCGGAGGAAGTGGGTAAGGAAATTCAGCGGGTGCGTGCACTCACAGACAAGCCCTTTGGTGTGAACTTCCTCATGGAAGCGCCCGGCGCCGACATTATTGTCGACAGCATCCTCGAGCACGGTGTTCGCGCGGCCAGCTACAGTCGTTCTCCCAATCCCGAATTTATCAAGCGTTTCAAAGATGCCGGCGTGCTCTGTGTACCTACGGTGGGAGCTCCTCGACACGCCGAAAAAGCCGTGCAGTTGGGAGCTGACATTATTGTGTGTCAAGGCGGAGAGGGGGGTGGCCACACTGGAACCATCGCCTCGACCATCTTGTTGCCAGCGGTGCTGGACATGGTAGATGTACCGGTGGTGGCTGCTGGCGGTTTCAAGGACGGACGCGGTTTGGTGGCGGCCTTGGCCTATGGTGCCAGTGGTATTGCCATGGGAACGCGCTTCTTGCTCACCAAAGAAAGCCCCGTACCTCCGGCCACGGCCGAGCGTTACTTGAAGGCCAACGTCAAGAACAACGCGGAGCAGATCAAAGTAACCACTCAGGTCGATGGCATGCCTCAGCGCTGCGTGGTGAATGAACTTGTACACGAATTGGAAAATGCCAGCACGGTGGGTTTGTTGTGGCAGTCCTTTAAGAGCGCCATGGAGTATCGCAAGCTGAGCGGTGCGGGCATGTTTGAAATCCTGAATTCGGCCTTGCAGATGCGCAAGAGCAACGGACTCACCCTTTCACAAACGCTTATGGGCGCCAATGCCCTGGCCATGGTGAAAGCGGCCATGATTGATGGCGATCCCATTCACGGTGTATTGCCTAGCGGTGTGGTGGCAGGTTTGATCGACGACCTGCCCAGTGTGGACGAATTAATTCAGAGCATCATGCGCGAAGCAGAGGAACGCTTGGCGGCGCTTTCGGTCTGAAGCTTGAACATTCAGGTCGCTGAAGAGAAGAGGAGACGAGTATGAGCAAGCCCTTTAAGACGTCCATTAAAGATGGCATTGCAGAGATGATTTTCAATCATCCTCCCGTCAACGCCTTTTCCAGCGCGGGCTGGGCGGCCATTGCTCAGGAAATCGAAGAGCTAGGCCAGAAAGCGGATGTGCGCGTCATTATCATCGCAGCCGAAGGGCGCGGCTTTTGTGCCGGTGTCGACATTAAAGAGTTGGCGGCTGAGGGCGACTCCCTCATCGTCAAGGTGAATAAAGGCAATTACGACACCTTCAAGGCCATCCACTTGAATCCACGGCCCGTCATCGTGGCCGTTCACGGATTTGTGTTGGGGGGTGGGATCGGAATCAGTGGCGCAGCGGATATTTTGGTGGCCAGCGAGTGCGCCACCTTTGCCGTGCCCGAGGTGGATCGCGGTGCCATGGGCGGAGGCGCTCACTTGCAGCGCATGTTCCCCGTGCAAAAGGTCCGGTACATGTATTTCACGGGCGAGCCCATTGATGCCCAAGAAGCCTATCGCTTGGGTGCCGTCGAGCAGGTGGTCCCCCGAGAAAAGCTGTTGGATACAGCCCGCGAGATCGCGGGCAAGATTGCCGAGAAGAGCCCGCGCATGATTGCCCTGGCCAAAGAAGCACTCACCGGTATCGAAGACGGAAACCTGGAAGACAAGTATCGATCCGAACAGGGCTTTACCTTGGAGGCTTACGCTTCACCGGACTCGCAGGAGGCGCGTGATGCCTTCGTCGATAAGCGAGACGCGACATTTAGTGAGAAGAAATAACATCGAGAGAAACCAAGTCTGATTCATGTTCGCATGAGGTCAGCGCCACACCATAGGAAATTGTCGAAATGGAATTACGGTTTACTGCGGAGCAAGAGGCCTTTCGCAAAGAGGCCCGAGAGTGGCTCGAAGCCAATGTGCCCAAAGAGCCCTTGCCATCAATGGATACCAAAGAGGGTTTTGCCGCTCATCGCGAGTGGGAAAAAACTTTGGAGAAGGGTCGCTGGGGCATGGTTTGCTGGCCCGAAGAATTGGGCGGCCGCGGCGCCGACCTGTTCGATTGGCTGATCTTTGAAGAGGAAGCCTATCGCGTGGGTGCGCCTCTGCGTGTGAACCAAAACGGCATCTACTTGCTCGGCCCGACTCTCATGGAATACGGCACGGAAGAGCAAAAGAAACGTTTCTTGCCGCCCATGGCTTCCAGCGATGAAGTGTGGGCGCAGGCGTGGTCCGAACCCAACGCGGGCTCTGACATGGCGGCCATTCGCACCACGGCTTTTCTAGACGCAAGCGGTGAGAACTACATCGTCAATGGTCAGAAGACCTGGGCCTCACGCGGATGTTGGGCCGATTGGGGCTTTGGTTTGTTTCGCACCGAGGAAGGTTCGGAACGGCACAAGGGTCTTTCCATGATGGTCTTCCCCAATGATCTCGAAGGAATCACCATCAGTCCCATTGAACAATTGGATCGCGAGACGGGTTTTGCCGAGATGTTCTTCGACAACGTGAAGGTGCCAGTGAAATACCTGTTGGGCGAAGAAGGCAAGGGCTGGAACGTGGCCATGGCCACCGCCGGCTTCGAGCGTGGGCTCATGCTGCGCAGTCCCGCGCGTTACCAAGCCACCGCACGCAAACTGGTGGATTTGTACAAAGAGCACGAAGACACGGCACCGGTATCCGCTCGCGAAGCCGTGGCCAAGTGTTGGATGAAGGCCGAGCAGTATGCCCTCAACACTTATCGCACGGTGAGCTTCTTGAAAGCGGGAGGCAAGATTGGCTCCGAGGCCAGTTTGAACAAGATCTTCTGGTCGGAGCTGGACATTGAGATGCATGAGTTGGCGCTCAGCATTCTCGACGCCGTGGGTGAAATTCTGCCTTACGCGCCAGCCGCCAAGGGATTGGTCGGGCACTGGTTGGATGGTTACATGTTCGCATTGGCGGGTCCCATCTATGCCGGGACCAATGAAATTCAGCGCAACGTAATTGCCGAGCGTCTGCTTGGCTTGCCGAGGAAGTAGATCATGGATTTTAGTTTCTCTGAAGATCAGAAAATGTTTCAAGAAACCCTACGCGACTTTTTGACGGCGGAGCACACGTCGGCAACCATTCGCGAACTTTGGGATAGCGAGACGCGCCGCTCCAGTGAACTCTGGCAGCAGCTTTGCGAGATCGGAATTATGGGTCTCTTGGTGCCGGAAGAGTATGACGGCATGGGCATGGATGAGGTCGATCTCGTTCTGTGTCTGGAAGAAATGGGTACACATGCCTTCGCCGAGCCGGTGATCCCCACCTTGGTGGGTACGCGCTTACTGGCCGACCTGGCCGACAAGAGCCTGGCGCAAGAGTGGTTGCCAAAGGTGGCCGGAGGCGAAGCCATTCTGGCGGTGCAATATCCCGAGAGTCCTTTCGTGCAAGATGCACACGTGGCCAACTTGCTCATTCTGCAAAAGGATGGCGAGTTGCACGCCTTGACCCCGGACCAGGTGAAGCTCACACGTCAGGACTCCAACGATCCCAGCAATTGCCTGTTCTCTGTCGACTGGACACCTTCGGCAGATACGCTCATTGCTCAGGGTGAGGAAGCGGCGAAACTGAGTGCCGAGGCCTTTGATCGCGGTGCACTGGCAGCGGCGGCACAACTCCTGGGTTGTGGGCAACGCATGATTCACATGGCCTGTGAGTATGCCAGTGAGCGGAAGCAATTCGGCGTATTCATTGGAACCTTCCAAGCCATTAAGCACATGTGTTCCAACGCACAGGTTCAGGTGGAGTATGTGCGCCCCGCGGTGTATCGCGCGGCCTTTTCCCTTGCGAACAACAGCGTGAATCGGAGCGTCAACGTTTCCATGGCCAAGTTGGCTGCAGGGGAAGCTGCACACACGGCTTCGCGCGTCAGCATGCAGGTGCACGGCGGGCAGGGGTATACCTGGGAGCAGGATTTGCACTTGTGGATGCGCCGCGCTTGGAGCCTCGATTTAGCCTGGGGTTCGAAGCAGATGCACAGCCAGCGCATTGCCTCCATCGTCATCGACCAAGGCGTGCCGACGGCACCCCTGGGAGAGAGTTGGCTGGCTTGATCGGACAAACTCAGGACTGGTCTTCAAGATTCAAGGCTGAGCTTCAAGGAGAGAAAAATGAGTGATAAACCCAAGGTTCCGGCGGTAGAGGGCTGGTTTACCATGGATGAGGCATCGCCTCATCTGATTGGTAGCCAGTGCTCCAAGTGCAAGAGCTATTACTTTCCCAAGCAATCACTTTTTTGTCGAAATCCCGAGTGTGATTCCGAGGAATTCGATGAAGTGGAGCTCTCGAATCGTGGAAAGATCTGGTCCTACACCAATAATTGTTACAAGCCGCCCGCCCCCTACATTCAGGTGACGGATCCCTTTGAGCCCTTTGCTTTGGCCGGTGTTCAGTTGGAAAAAGAAGGCATGATCATTTTGGGCATGCTCTCCGATGGCGTCACTGTGGAAGATGTGAAAGTAGGCCAGGAGGCCGAGTTGGTACTGGGCACGCTCTTTGAAGATGACGAGTGTGAAAAACTGGTTTGGAAGTGGAAGCCCATCGCCGGCTGAGCCGCGCTTGGAAGGAAAATAATTATGTCGAATCAAGAAGTCGCGATTCTCGGCGTTGGAATGCATGAGTGGGGCAAGTGGGAAGACGGGAACTTCGTCGCCTACGGTGTAAAAGCCTGTCGGGATGCTTTGCAGGATGCCGGTGTAGCCTGGAAGGACATTCAAATGGTTTCGGGGGCGGCCACCATGCGCTGTGGTTATCCCGGTTATGTGGCG
This sequence comes from Pseudomonadota bacterium, assembly GCA_003353845.1. Classification (GTDB taxonomy): domain Bacteria; phylum Myxococcota_A; class UBA9160; order UBA9160; family JADFDR01; genus GLO-12. The sequence continues at coordinate 53,351 of PIVT01000004.1, forward strand.
GGTGCGACTTTTGCTAACGCTTTGGGTTGGCAGGGTGCACGTGTGAATACCTCTTACGCCGCTTGTGCCTCGGGTTCTCAGGCCCTGTCCGCCGCGCGTTCAGCCATTGCCGCGGGTGAATGTGAAGTGGCCTTGGTGGTAGGCTCGGACAAGACACCCAAGGGCTTTCTCGCCCCGCAAAAAGGCGATCGGCCCGATGATCCCGATTGGCAACGCTTTCGTTTAATCGGCGCCACGAATCCTGCCTTCTTCGCGTTCTACGCACGACGGCGAATGGATTTGTATGGTGCGACCGAGGAAGACTTCGCGCGCGTCAAGGTGAAGAACGCCAAGAACGGTTTGCACAATCCCAAGGCACGTTATCGCAAGGAGTTCTCCATGGAGAGTGTGTTGGGATCGGCCATGGTGTGCGATCCCCTGCGCTTATTTGAAATTTGTGCCACCAGCGATGGGGCCGCTGCCATTGTGGTGTCTAGCTTGGACTACGCCAAGAAAGTGGGGAAGGCCGATGCACCGCGCATTGCTGCCATCTCAACGGTGACGCCGGACTACCCCTGCGCCACGGTAGAGATGCCCGACATTGCGACAGATTCCAGTGCCTCGGTGACGGTGCCGGCCCTTGAGTTCAAGAGTTCCGTACCCCACGCGGCCTACGAGGAAGCGGGCATTGGCCCCGAAGATCTATCCCTGGCCGAGGTGTACGACTTAAGTTCCGCCTTGGAACTCGATTGGTACGAGAACCTGGGCCTGTGTGGTCAAGGTGAAGCCGAAAAACTATTGCGTTCAGGCGACACCGAAATCGGTGGACGCATTCCCGTGAACCCCAGTGGCGGATTGGCTTGCTTCGGCGAAGCGGTTCCGGCCCAGGCTTTGGCTCAGGTTTGTGAGTTGACCTGGCATTTGCGCGGTGAAGCGGGTGCGCGGCAGGTGGAGGGCGCAAAGGTAGGCATTACAGCCAACCAAGGTCTCTTCGGCCACGGCTCCTCGGTGATCGTGAAGAAGTAGTTCTGCGATTGAGTGGTGATTTAGCGCGGCGCGGGCTTCATATGCTTGGCGCCGCGCATCCACTTTATGGTGTCACTATAGGTCGCTTCCAATTCCCGGAAGCTGATGTCCAACTCCGATTGAAGCTTACTCGCATCGGCAACGGCCCATTGGGTGACATAGGTCATGGCTTCACGTGTCATGGGAAACTCGAAGGGGACGAAGCGCTTGATCTTGTCGCACAAGGTTCCCAAGGCCAATAATAAACCCGGTGGCGCCGAGATGCGGCGAACGCGTCGACCCGTTGCGGCTTCAATCAAGTCTGCAATCTCCGCCCAGCTCTGAAAGTGCCCCGTGGTCAGGTAGCGCGCTTCTTGAGGGGTGGACGGACAGCCGCGCTCCAAGAGCAGGCGATGGGTGTGCGCGAGGTCGCGCACGTCGACGTATTGCAAGCCCGTGGTAGTAATCAGCATGAGCAACTCGGCAAACAAGCGCAGCGCCTTGTTGCCTTCGCTGAACTTGGGGTCGTCGGGTCCGATCACCGAGGTGGGGTAGGTCACCTGAATCGGGGCCCCACTTTCTTGCAACTCGCGCACATATTGCTCGCTGATCACTTTGGAGTGGCCGTAAGGGTTGCTCGATGTGCCCAGGGGAGTGTTTTCATCGATGTGTGAGATGCCGGGAGAAAAAAGGGCCAATGCGCTGGAGACGTAGAGGATGTTTTGGATCCCCAACTCGTGCGCGCCACCCACCACGTTCTTGACGCCGTCGACATTGATGCGGATCACCTGATCCGCGTTGCGTTCACCCAAGGTCACCATGGCTGCGCTGTGTAGGACGGCGTCACAGTCGCGCATGTTGGAACGCACGAGATCCGCATCGGTCATATCGCCCTGAACAATATCCTCTACTTGGAATCCAAGATTTTTGTAATAACGCTGCACGGTGGAGGGGTCGCGCAACAAGAGGCGGACTTCATGCCCGGCCTTGAGCAACTCCATGGTGCTGTGTGCACCGACGAATCCCCCAGCTCCTGTAATAAAAATACGCATACTTGGAGGAGGATAGGGGAAACCACGCGCAGCGCGCTCTTGTTCCAGTCGCTCGGCCGGGTCGCAGGTACTTCTTTGTGAAATACCCGCAGACGGGGCGCTTTGCCGCACCAAAAGAGGGGCGTATAGCTCTCTTAGTCTCTATTATTACCGGTCGACAACGAGCCTTCTCCTCAACGGGCCATCTAGTGCCTGGAGTCGTTTTGCCTGAAGTAATTACCCTGGAGTCGTCTAGTTGGAGTTCGCCCCCGGACTCCCAAAGACATGGAGAATGAAAATGCCTGAAGCCTATATCGTAGATGCTGTACGTACCCCCATTGGCCGCCGCAAGGGTAGCTTTGCCGAAGTTCACGCAGGTGACTTGGGCGCCCACTCCATCAAGGCCCTCGTAGAGCGCACCGGAATTGATCCCTCCATCGTGGATGATGTGATCTTTGGTTGTGTGGACACTATCGGTCCTCAAGCTGGAGATATCGCTCGTACCTGTTGGTTGGTCGCGGGCATGCCCGAGGAAGTGCCAGGCACCACGGTAGACCGCCAGTGCGGGTCCTCTCAGCAGGCTGTGCATTTCGCTGCCCAGGCCGTCATGAGTGGAACTCAAGATGTGGTTGTGGCCGGTGGTGTTCAGAACATGACCCAGATTCCCATCTCTGCGGCCATGTTGGCGGCAGAACCCTTTGGCTTCTCGGACCCCTTCTCGGGATCCAAGGGCTGGGTAAAGCGCTATGGCAACACCCCGGTTGATCAATTTAGTTCTGCCGAGATGATGGCCAAGAAGTGGGACATCAGCCGGGAGGAGATGGAAGTCTACGCGCTCGAGAGTCATACGCGAGCGATACACGCCATCAAGGAGGGACGCTTCAAGAATGAAATCGCTCCCTTCGGTGACTTCGATACGGATGAAACCCCGCGCGAGAGTTCCTTGGAGAAGATGGCCACCCTCAAGGTGCTCATGGAAGGTGGCCGACTGACGGCCGCTGTTTGCAGTTCGCTCTGCGACGCTTCGGCCGCTTTGTTGGTGGTGAGCGAACGCGCGCTGAAAGAGTACGGGCTCAAACCACGCGCCCGTGTGCATCACATCAGCGTGCGTGCTGCGGATCCGATCTGGATGTTGACAGCACCTATCCCCGCTACGGAGTATGCGCTGAAGAAAGCCGGCATGACCTTGAACGATATTGATCTGATTGAGATCAACGAGGCCTTTGCGCCGGTGGTGATGGCATGGCAAAAGGAAACGGGTGCCGACCTGGCCAAGGTGAATGTGAACGGTGGCGCCATTGCGCTGGGGCATCCCTTGGGCGCCACGGGTGCACGGCTGATGACCACCTTGCTCAATGAGTTGGAGCGCACGGGTGGACGCTACGGCCTGCAGACCATGTGTGAGGGTGGAGGACAGGCCAACGTCACCATTCTTGAGCGCCTCTAATTTTTAATTGAACCTGTGCCGGGGCTGAATGGAACAGGCCCCGGCTTAGAACACCAAGGAGATTCCCATGGGTATTTGTGATGGACGTGTAGTGATTGTTACGGGAGCTGGAACCGGGCTTGGCAAGGAGCACGCGCTGGAGTTCGGGCGGCAGGGCGCCAAGGTTGTGGTTTGTGACCTCGGTGTTACGCGCTCTGGAGAAGGCGGTGATAAGAAACCTGCAGAGGATGTGGTAGCGGAAATCAAAGCCGCGGGTGGTGAAGCCATTCCTTTCTACTGCGACGTTACGGACTTCAACGCTTGTGGTGAAATGGTGAAGACGGCCATTGAAACCTTTGGCGGCCTCGACGTTGTCGTAAACAACGCAGGCTTCTTGCGCGACCGCATGTTTGCCTCTTGCGGCGAAGATGAGTGGGACGCAGTGATCAAGGTGCACTTGAAGGGTCACTTCTGTACGTCGCGCCACGCGGTTGAATATTGGCGAGGTCAAGCCAAGGCGGGCAACGAAGTCAGCGGTCGCATCATCAACACCAGTTCCGGTGCAGGGTTGCAGGGTAGCGTCGCGCAGTGCACGTACTCGTCGGCCAAGGCGGGCATTGCCGCACTTACTTTGGTTCAATCGGCAGAACTCGGCCGCTACGGCATTACCTCCAACGCCATTTGTCCCTCGGCGCGCACCCGCATGACCGAAGAAGTGTTCAAAGACATGATGGCCGACGTGGGCGAAGGCGAGTTTGACGCCATGGATCCCTCCAATGTTTCGCCTTTGGTGGTCTGGTTGGGTTCCAAGGAAGCCGGCGATGTTACGGGTAAGATCTTCGAGGTTGAAGGTGGAAAGATCAGCTTGGCCGATGGCTGGCACAAAGGGCCTGTGGTTGACAAGGGTGCGCGTTGGGATCCCGCCGAAGTGGGCGGTGCCGTGAAAGAGGTCATGGGCAAAGCCGTTCCCGCGACGCCAGTTTATGGAGCAAAATAGCTCATTTGAATCGCTTATTTGAATAACAAACTGAGCCTTTGATAAGTAGAGGGTAGCTATGCACTTTGGATTTACTGAGGAACAAGAAGAGCTGCGTGAAATGGCGCGAGCTTTTTTGAGTGAGTGTTCGTCTTCGGAGCAGGTTCACGAAGCCATGGAAATGCCCGAGGGTTATGACCCCAAGGTGTGGGAGCGCATAGGTGCAGAGTTGGGTTGGCCCGCCGTCATTGTTCCCGAGGAATATGGCGGCATCGGCATGACCTACGTCGAACTCATCGCCTTGATGGAAGAGATGGGCAAGGCCTTGCTGTGCTCGCCCTTCTTCTCCACGGTGTGCCTGGCTGTAAATACGCTCGTGGAAGCGGGAACCGAGGAGCAAAAACAAGCCTTGTTGCCCGAGATTGCCGAAGGTCAGCAAACGGCGACCCTGGCCTTTAGCGAGGACAATGGGCGCTGGGACGCCAGTGCGGTGGAAGCCACGGCTAAAAAAACGGGCGATGGCTTTGTGTTGAACGGTCGCAAGAGTTTTGTGGTGGATGGACACACGGCCGATCACTTGATCATTGCGGCGCGAAGCGAAGGCAGCCAGGGTGAGGAAGGAATCAGTCTCTTTCTTGTGAAATCAGGTACGCCGGGTCTCGTGATCAAGAAGCTCGACACCTTGGATCAAACTCGCGCTCACGCCAGTGTGGACCTTCAAGATCTGCAGGTTCCCGCCTCGGCACTCATGGGCGACGAGGGCGCCGCCTGGCCTGCGCTCAAGCGCTCGCTAGATCTAGCCGCCATCGCCTTGGCCGCCGAACAAGTGGGTGGTGCTCAGCGTTGCCTGGATATGTCGGTGGAGTATGCCAAGGAGCGCGTGCAGTTCGGTCGCAAGATCGGTTCCTTTCAAGCGATGAAACACAAGTGCGCCAATATGAGTCTGCAGGTGGAGTCGGCGCGCTCCGCCGTGTACTACGCTGGCTGGGCGGCGTCCGAGAAGGAACCCGATTTGTCGGAGTTGGCTTCCATCGCCAAGGCCTATGCCTCGGACACCTACTTTTTCTGTGCGGGTGCATCCATTCAAGTTCACGGTGGTGTCGGCTTTACCTGGGAATACGACTGCCACCTCTACTTTAAGCGCGCGAATTCTTCACAGGTCTTCCTCGGGTCACCGGTCTATCACCGGGAACTTGTCGCACAACACATTGGTCTGTAACCTGGGCCGTAACGCCGGTTTGTAAAATCGGTGGTGGCAGGAACAGAGCAAGTGGTGAGGAAATGGCAATGAAGGATCCCTTGGGTTTTGCTGGCAAGGTGGTCATCGTTACAGGTGGTGGTAAGGGCGTCGGGATTGGCATTACGACGCGCTTTCTGGAGGCCGGTGCAGATGTCATCATCTGCGGGAGAAGTGCGCCTGAGGGCTTGCCTGCCGCTTCAGGGAAAGAAGCCATTTTCATAGAGGCCGATGTCAAAGACATCGAACAAATCGAGAAAGTGGTGCAAGCCGCCGTCCATCGCTTCGGCCGTTTGGATTGCTTGGTGAACAACGCTGGTGGTTCTCCGCCTGTTGATGCGGCCAGCGTTTCTCCGCGCTTTTCAGCCTCGATCCTGGCGTTGAATCTCACTGCACCCCTCTGGTTTTCTCAAGCCGCCAATCGTGTGATGCAGGAGCAAGCTGAGGGCGGCTGTATCGTGAATATCGCCAGCGTTAGTGGTACACGGCCTTCACCGGGAACGGCGGCCTACGGAGCTGCCAAGGCGGGCTTGCTCAACCTCACCCAAACCCTCGCTGTGGAATGGGCGCCTCGGGTGCGTGTCAACGCGGTAACGGCCGGGCTGATCAAGACAGAAAAGGCCCACATGCATTACGGCGACGAAGAAGGCATCGCCTCCGTAGAAAAAACGATTCCTCTGGGACGCCTGGCCAATCCCACGGATATCGGCGATGTCTGCTTGTTCCTGGCTTCGCCTTTGTCGAGTTATGTGAGCGGGGCCAATATTCTCACGCACGGTGGTGGCGAGAGACCCGCCTTTATGGATGCTGCCAAGAATACCAGGCCTTGACCCAGCTCTAGTTGAAGTGAATCCGCAAGCGGTTGAGCGTCTCTTTCCACGCTTCTGCAGGGGTGCCTGCGTCGGAGTGGATCAGGCTATCCAACTCATTGTCTAGACCTGCGAGTTCCGCAAGACGCTTGCGCAGTTGCTCTGAGAAGGGTTCCTGAGGATCCTGATTGGTGTAAGCGCGGCTGGCATCGAGGACCGTTCTGCGGTCGTGGGCTTGGAGTTCCGCACGCATACTGACGCTGCTTAAAATTTCGACGAAACCTTGGATGTCCTGCCAAAGATTGCGAGCAGCTCCGACATCCTTGTTTGAATCGGTTTGTAGCCATTGTGCGGTTCGGCTCTGAATCTCGCGCAAGAGCAGGCGGTCGCCCATGCGAAGTTCTTCGTAGCACTCATCTCCCATAACGGCATAAATCTGGACTTCCAACTTGCCGAGCAGGTCGGCCAGTTGGTCGTCTCCGGGCGGATTCGCGGGGATCACATTTTTGCGAAAGCTGGCGTAGAGCTGGCGCACGCGAATGGATTGTTCAAGTTCGGTGTGAAACCATTCGCTTTCGCCAGGCTGCCCACAAGCTGTGGCGATGGCTTGTTCCAAGGCAGTGGCAATCTTGAGCACGCAGCGCCTGGCGCTTGCGGCGATAACGATCATTTCCCAGACCTCGTTATTGGCGGACAAGGATTCGAGTCGTTTTCGCTTGTGTTCCAACTCCATCTTTCCAACGAAGGCTAAATCAGCAATGGCTTGGCCAGCTTCCTTGCGGGTCATCAAGCGATCTACGCGCTCGGCAAAATGGTTTTCGATCTCGTGCTCTACAACGGCCTTGCCCGATAAATCCGGAATGGAGTCCGAGGACTTAATGGCCGTTGCCAGATCCACCAGGGCATCGTCCAATGCCGGGTCGATGCTGTCGGCGGGTTCGAAGGAAGACAGGATGTTGTCGCTTATGGCCATGGCCCCTTTGATTTGATGGGTGAGGGCCTGGATGAGATCTGCGTATACGGTTTGAGTGGATTCTTCGTCTTCAAACTGCCGGGTATTGATGATGAGGCAGGCTTGGACCAGGTCGTGAAGTTCGCTGAGCGGCTGTGTGGGATCGGGAAAATCTTCCATGCTGAATACCGCGAGCTCCTGTGATCTCCGAGGTGGGCTATCGCTTGGGCAAATCGATTGGTTAGTAAGTGTGAGTTCGGCATTTCATTGGGTAAAGCTGAATCTGTAAATAAATTTTAAGCGCCGGCCGAGGTCTGCCTCGGCTGACCGACGATGCTGTAGGCGTCGCTATAACCCCTCTTCTAAAAAGGGTTTTTAGGGGTGTCTCCTTGCGGCTTTGGCTTCGCCGATTAACCTTGTGCTCGAAGAAGGAAATGAATCGCTAGAGGCGCTTGGCGACAAGGGAGCTTGTGCGCCGAAGGCCAGTTGCCGGAGTTGGAATGGGACGTTGCAGTCAGATCTTGGTGATATTGGGGCTAGGTCTATGCGGTCTTACGCTTTCGGCTCATGCCGCCAATGATCTTCCCCGAAAGGCCGTATTGGACAAGGCGTGGCTTTCTTACCAACGAAACTATGATAGCACGAATGGCGGTCTGAAAGAGAGGGAAGAGGGCAGTGTGAAGCGGCCTTCAGATTTACCCATTCGCTTCTTGTTGCGAGAACACCGCCGCGTGAAGTCCCGGCAGGCCCTGCGCATGGCGCGCCGAACCTTGGACGCCATGCAAGAGGGTGGCCTTTATGACGAGGTGGACGGGGGCTTCCATGCCTATACCCGCGACGCGGCCTGGGAGGTTCCGGAAGGGGATAAACTTCTGGCGGTGAACGCTCGTATGGCACTTGTCTATTTAGAAGCGTATCAGGTGACGGGCAATCCCAAGTATGCGAAGACCGTGACCGGAACCCTGCGCTTTGCCTTGCGCGAGTTGACGTCAACGGAAGGTCTTTTCCATGCCGGGCTGACGGCTAACGATCACAGTAAGGCCATGCGATATGAGCGGCAAGTCGTTGCCTGGAATGGGTTGATGATATCCGCCTTGATTCATGCAGGGGAAGTGCTTGAGGAACCCGATTTTATTAAAGCGGCCCTGCGCGCGGCAGATGTACTTTTGGATCGAGCCCTCAGCCAAGGGAAACTGGCACGAGATCTCTATCCGGAAGATCCACCTACCCAAGGTGAGTTGGATGACTACGCCTTTTTTGAAGCCAGTTTGATCAGTTTATTTGAAGTCACATCACAAGAAAAGTGGTTGGCGGCCGCCATGGACTTGCAAAGCACACTGGATCAGAAATTTTGGGACAGTCAGGGCGGCGGATACTTCAGCACGGAAGCTGATCACGCGAAAGCTTTGGCCCGTGAAAAAAGCTTGCGTGACGGAGCGCTTCCTGCGGGTAACTCTGTTGCAGCCATGAACCTCCTGCGCCTGTACAGTTTGACGGCCAATGAGGAATATCGAAAGCGAGCAAGAGACCTGTTCAAGGCCTTTGCCTCTCAACTGGCCGCTGACCCCGTTAGCTCAAGTGAAATGCTCTTGGCACTGGATTTTTATTTCGACACGCCCAAAGAAATTTTGATCGTTGCGCCAACAGATCGAGACCAGGCAGACGCTTTTGTGCGTCACTTGCACGGGATCTTTCTCCCCAACCGAATTCTCGTCGTCGTATCTGAGGCTGAAGCGGAAAGTTTGTCTGAGCGCCTACCGGTATTCCAAGGGAAGCGCGCCTTGGCAGACCAGGTGACAGCCTATGTCTGTGAGAATCACACCTGTGAGCGACCGGTGACAAGCTTGGAAGACTTTCAGGGGCAACTTTTAAAGTCATCCTCTTGGTAGCAGAGCATGGCGCATGTTCCGTTGATTTTGTTGTCTTTAGAAACAATAAGTTTTCTTAACTCATAAGATCCCCACAGCCCTGAAAAAACTCATCTATTGGCTCTTTGGTAGGTGTTTTTACTGGGTCGGAATTCCTTGTTGAGAACAGATTCTGTTTCCTTTGGAGTTTCGAAGATCCAGGGAAACACTTGCGTATTCAAGCGACTGCCGCTGAATGCCGAGTAAAGACAGGAGACCAATCCAACTCCCCCGGAAGAACGCTGTCGGTGAAAATGATCTCTGCTCAAGAGTTCACCCTCCGGCTGATGTGCTACTTCCCAGTGGATTGATGGAATAAGAGTTCGAACAATTAACGGGTGACTTCAATGGAGATTGAAATGGATATCAGCAACACCGAGACGATTCCTGGAAAGAGTATTGTGTCTTACTATGGATTGGTCAGCGGCAGCACGGTCCGCGCAAAACATGTCGGTCGAGACATCATGGCCAGCTTCAAGAATATTGTGGGGGGCGAGCTCAAGGGGTACACCGAACTCCTTCAGGAGTCTCGTACTGAGGCACTTGACCGCATGATTGCCCAAGCGAAATCCGTGGGTGCCAATGCCGTGGTGAATGTACGTTTCTCCACCAGCAGTGTGGCCCAAGGTGCTGCGGAGTTGTTTGCCTACGGAACTGCGGTTCAGGTCCAATAGAATGGAAGACCTGATTCAGATTGGCATTACTCTCTTTGTTTTACTGGTCGGTTACTTTGTCGGCAGTACGCTGGAGAGGAATCACTTCAAGAGTATCCGTAATCGAGAACGAGCAAGCCGTCGCATGATGGTGCTCACCATCGAGGACATTCCCTCAGATTGGCAGTCCCAAGATGCAGGACTGGTCACGGGGAACGCCGTGGTGTCTCTAGATTACTTCAAGCGATTCCTGGCCGGAATTCGCGCCATCTTTGGAGGGCGCATCAAGAGTTACGAACCCCTGCTAGATCGCGCACGGCGCGAGGCCGTTCTTCGCATGAAGCAGGCAGCTCTCGACAAGGGATACACCGCCGTTATCAACATGCGTATGGAAACCTCCCGTTTGGCCTCAGCCACCAAGAAGGGCAAATCCACGGCTGGTGTCGAGATCCTTGCTTTTGGTACGGGCGTGAAGCTCGCCAAGTAGCATGGAAGTACACCACCGACTTCCTGACGACAGCGTCAATGTCTCGGATACACACCCGCTGAAAGAAGCGGCTACGCTTGTTTTGGGCATGCTCGTACTGAGTACCGTCGTCTTTATCGGAATTGCTTTCTTTGTTGAGCTTGCAGTGCCGCTGATTCCCATTGAAATGGAAGCCAAGTTCTTTGGGGCTGGTTGGGGTAGCGTTACAAGCGAGATGGAAGAAGAAGAGATCCGCCAGGCCGAGGAAGTCCAAGCGCTCTTGGAGCGACTGGCCGCCCACTGGCCGGAGAATCCCTACCAGTACGAAGTTGGGATCATTCCCGGCCCACCCAACGCCATGGCCCTTCCCGGCGGTCGTATCCTCGTTACGTCGGAACTGTTAGCGCTCGCCGAAAGCGAGAATGAGTTGGCTTTCGTGCTGGGCCATGAACTGGGTCACTTTCACGATCGTGATCATCTTCGCATGCTGGGCCGAGGCGTACTTTTCTCTCTCGTGCTCGCCACCACGGGTCTCGGTGATAGCAACACCACCTCACTGCTTTCATTGGGAGGAACGCTATCGGATCGAAGCTTCAGCCGGGATCAAGAGTGCGATGCCGATCGCTTTGGATTGGAGTTGGTTACCCGTGAGTACGGCTACGCTGCGGGCAGTGACGCGTTCTTTCACCGCATTCAAAAAATGGAGCAAGAAGGTCTGGTGATTCAGTTTGCAGCCACTCATCCACTTTCGGACAGCCGCATTGATTTTTTGCGAGAGACCTCAGACGAGATGCACTGGGAGTGGGACGGACCTCTCTTGCCTCCCATTGCGAAACCCTCGACGCCTTCCGAATCCGACCCGGAGTAGCGTCTCAGTCGCCGCCTCTAATCACTTCTACTCAGGAAAGTAGCGGCTGATGGTGTCGATGATGAGGGCGGGTCGATCACTGCCTTCAATTTCTACCGTGACGCGCACGGTGGATTGAATGGCACCCTTCTTGACCTCTTCGGCTGCAATGAGTTCACCGCCACCACGAATCTTGGAGCCCACGGGAACGGCTGCGGGGAAGCGCACCTTGTCCGTGCCGTAGTTCACGCCCATGGAGATTCCCTGCACGTCGATAATTTCGGGCAGGAATCGATTGACCAGGGAAAGGGTGAGGTAACCGTGTGCGATGCAGGTGCCAAAGGGACCCTCGGCGGCCTTGGCCGGGTCCACGTGAATCCATTGGTGATCGTCGGTGGCGTCCGCAAAGGTGTTGATGCGATCTTGGGTGATTTCCATCCATTCGCTGTAGCCCAGGTGGTTGCCAACGGCGGAGAGAAGTTCGGAGGGTGTTTTGAATACAGTAGGCATAATGTGTTTCCTTCTCGATGAGCTCAGTTGATCAGGCGCGTTGGCTGCTGACGGAGACGATTTCCCCTGTCATGTAACTGGTGTAGTCGCTGGCAAGCATGACCATGACATTGGCAACTTCCCAAACTTCTGCGGCACGCCCGAAGGCTTCTTTTTTGGTGAGTTCTGCTAATAGCTCGTCCGTTGTGACCTTGGCGAGGAACTTGTGCATGGCCAGGCTCGGCGAGACGGCATTGATGCGAATCCCGTAATCAGCCGCCTCCAAAGCAGAGCAACGAGTGAGCGCCATGACACCGGCTTTGGCGGCTGCGTAATGGCACTGGCCTTTTTGTGCGCGCCAACCCACCACCGAGGCATTGTTGATGATGGCACCGCTCTTGCGTGTGTACATGTGCTTTAGTGCTGCGCGTGTCATACGCATGGTCCCGGTTACCGTAATGTCCATGACAAGGTTCCACTGCTCGTCGGTCATGTCCACCAGTGGAACTTCACCGCCCAGGCCCGCATTGTTGATGAGTACGTCGATGTGTCCCATCTCGGCAATGGCGGCATCGACCAATCCTTGGACGTCTTCTTCCTGGGTGACATTGCAAATTCGGCTACCCACGGGTTGGTCGCCGACCTTCTCTAGCTCTGCGACGGCTTCGGCCAGGCGGCGCTCGTGAACGTCGCTGATAAACACGCGCGCACCTTCTTCGATGCAACGTTTGGCCGCGGAGAAGCCTATGCCGGTTCCGGCAGCAGCGGTGATCAATACAGTTTTACCTGCGAGCAGGTTATGTCCTTCGACATAGGGAGGGGCCGTTTGGCTCATGCGATTCCTCTTTTCCTCGGTTGCCGTAGGAAACCAAGCTGATGTGTTTACCGTGTTACGTACCCTGGTGTTGCCTTAGGGGCGCGGTTCCCGTGGCAGTCCCAGTGCGCGCTCACCAATGATATTGCGTTGAATCTCATTGGAGCCCGCGTAGATGGTTTCGGAGCGACTGAAGAGGAAGATCTTCTGGAACTCGTTGATATCGTAATCGTGCTTACCGTCTTGGTTGAGCAGATCCGAAGCGGTTCCCAGTACCTCCATGGCCAACTCGCCCAAGTCGCGATGCCAGTTCGCCCAGTACAACTTGGTAACCATTTGGACAGGGTCGAGTTCGCCACCGTCGATACCGTCCAATGCGCGCATGGCGTTAAAGCGCATGATGCGCAGCTTCAAGTATGAATCAGCCAGCTTTTGTCGCTGGATGGGATCCTTGGCAGCACCGTTTTCCCTGGCTGCTTCGAGAATTTTTTCAAGCTCCTGGGCAAAGGCGAGTTGTTGTCCCAGGGTGGAAGCCCCGCGTTCAAAACTCAGGGTGCCCATGGACACTTTCCAGCCGCCGTTTTCTTCACCGATGCGATTGTCGACGGAGGTGCGTGCATCGGTAAAGAAGGTTTCCGAAAACTCACACTCTTTGGTGATCTGAACGATGGGGACGGTGGTCACGCCCGGTTGATCCATGGGAACCAAGAGGTAGGAGATGCCCTTGTGCTTGGGTCGCACCTCGGGATCCGTGCTGCAGACGATGAAGGTCCAATCGGACCAATCGGCACCGGAGGTCCATACTTTCTGTCCGTTGATGACGTATTCATCGCCGTCGCGCACGGCACGCGTTTGAACGTTGGCCAGGTCGGATCCGGCATTGGGTTCGGAGTAACCCTGACACCAGATGTCTTTGCCTGACAAGATCCCCGGTAGGAAGCGTTTCTTTTGTTCGTCGGTACCGAAGAAGGCAATGGTGGGAGCGGCCAGTCCTTCACCCACGTGGCCAATACGGTGTGGGCCGTTGGCCCGCGCATACTCTTCATAGAAGATCACTTGTTGTTGCAGGGGCAGGTCGCGGCCGCCTACGCTCTTGGGCAATCCAATGCCAATCCAGCCGGCCTCGCCCATGACGCATTCCCAAGCGCGTCGTTCTTCGATCATGTCTTCGGGGCCACCGGGCATGTGAGCACCGCGCAGGCATTCGAAGTCACCGCGCAGGTTGTCGGCCATCCACTTAGCGGCCTCTTCCCTAAAACGTTCATCCTCTTCGTTGTATCGTAGGTCCACGGGTGATTACTCCTCTGACGTTTGCTGCGCGCTGATCACTGGCTTTGATTGTACGGCGCGTGAAACGGGTGGGGAATTTTCCGTCCTGTTGTCTGTGTGGAACCGGAAAATCGCTTTCAATTACGGGCGTGTATCCTAGGAAACGAGGCGGACCCTGTCAAAGCAAAGCACGGCTGAAACCAGCCGGTTTTGGGGCGCTGAATGAAAGGGGATTGGCTGTTTTTGTGAGATCTACATAGAATCTCCACTCGTCATAAGCCGGGGTCGAAATTGCTCAATGGGCCATCAGATTTCGACACGGTTCAAGCCCCGGAGAACACAGTGCAAAATGATGTTGGAGAGAGCAGTAGTGGAGCCTGGTTGAAATTCCCCGATGGGGTCTCCGTGGTGATTGGGGGTAGCGGTGGGCTGGGACGAGCCATTTGTCAGGGATTTGCCACCGCAGGCTGCGACATCGTGTTCACCTACCGAAGCGATTTTGAGGCGGTCAAGGAGGTTGCAGCCTTGACTGAGGCGCAAGGGCGCGGTGCGGAATTTCATCAGCTAAGTATCAGTGATGCGATGGGGTCCAAACTCTCCATTGGTTTTATTGGTGAAGTAGATTCCGAAGAATGGGGTAGGGTGATGGACGAAGATGCAACCTGGGAAAAGGCCGCTATTGGAAATACCGCACTCAAGCACTTTGGTAGGCCGGAGGAAGTTGTTTGATGTCCATCGAGGATGACAAGAGCCCGAATGAAACCGAACGTCGCAGACTGGAGAGTCTGGGCGCGCTGACTCCGGGGATTATTCACGAATTCAACAATCTCCTGAATATCTTTGTGGGCAACCTCGGGTTGATTGAGGAGCGCATCCATGGGGATGAATTGCTGAGTCAATGCATTGAGGATATGCACGACGCGAGCCAGCGCGCCGCTCGACTTTGTCGACTGGTGCAGAGTCAAGCCAGTGGCAACGTGGGAGAGGTATCGACGTTTGAGCTGAATAGTCTTGTTGAAGAGAGCGCGACTCTTGTTCAGGCCGCTTTTTTGAAAGGGGCGAAGTTGGACCTTCAACTCACTCCGGATTTGCCAGAGCTTGCGCGGACAGGGCCAGAGCTTCGACAGGCTCTCACGACCCTATTGCTAAACGCTGCAGCCCCCGTCATGCGACAAGATGCGACGGTTGAAGTCCGAACGGCTTTGGCCTCTGAGGAAGACAGAGCTGCAGAGGAAGTGTGGGAGCCCTTGCGTGGTAGTGAAGGGAAGGTCCTGATGGTCGAGGCATGGATCCAGGGCGGAGAGGTGGAGAATGCATCGCCACTCGAAAGAGAAGGGCTGGAGGTTCCGGGCTTCGCCTTGTCCAGCGCTCGCGAGATTGTGAGAAGCTTGGGGGGAGATCTTTGCTGGGTTGAATCGCCGAGCCGAGGCAGACGGCTACGCCTGTTGATTTCCTGTAATGGGAAGGCCGCGGCACAAGCCGCCAGGCAGACGGCTTCGGCTGATCGTGTGTTGACCTTTGAGGGGACGGTGCTTGTGGTGGATGATGAGAAGTCATCGAGAAAAGTCATAGGCACGATTCTGGAACGATTGGGTTCTATGGTTTTGGCGGCGTCCAGTGGTGAAGAGGCTTTGTCGATTTATGAAAAGCACGGTGAGCAGATTGCATTGGTGATGCTCGACATGTCCATGCCGGGGCTGGGTGGAAAAGAGACCTTCCGTCGTTTGTCCGCCTTGGATGAGAATGTAAAAGTCTTGGTGATGAGTGGCTATGATGAGGGCACTGGCTTGGATGGGCTAAAGAAAGAGGAGGTGTTGGGTTATTTGCAAAAACCCTTTCGCCTGCAAGGTCTCAAGGACAAGTTGGTGGAGATCCTGCCCGGTCTTAGTTGAAAGTGTTGTTGAGAGCGTTTTGTCGAAGAGGGTGACATACCCTTTCATGCTTAGCGGAGTCGTTTCTCGGCCTGCTCCCGCAAAACAAACTTGGTGACCTTGCCCGAGGCTGTCATGGGAAGCTCCGAAACGATCTCGACGTAACGCGGCACCTTGTAATTGGCCATCTGCTCCCGGCACCAGGCGATCACCCCTTCTTCGGTGAGTTCCGCTCCAGCGGTTGGAATGACGAAGGCCATGCCGACCTCACCCATGCGGTCATCGGGCACGCCGATCACCGCCGCTTGGGCGATCTCCTCGTGTTCGAACAAGCCGTTCTCGATCTCCGCGGGGTAGCAGTTGAAGCCGCCCATGAGGAACATGTCCTTGATGCGATCGGTGATTCGCAGGTAGCCCCGATCGTCCATCACACCGATGTCGCCGGTGTGCAGCCAGCCCTCCGCGTCGATGGTCTTGGCGGTCTCTTCAGGGTTGTCGAGGTAGCCTTGCATGAGGTTGTAGCCGCGCACCACCACCTCGCCCGGCTCTCCGCGAGGGACTTCCTTCCCCTCCGTGTCCACGCAGAGTACCTCGATATCCGGGATGGCCCGGCCGGAGGTCGTGGCGACGGTCTCGGGGGAATCTTCCTCGCGGCAGATGGTTACAGGACCGGTGCACTCGGTGAGCCCGTAGCCGGTGATAATGGTCTCGAAGCCGAGCTCGCTGCGCATCCGGTGGATCAACTCCACGGGGATCACGGCGGCGCCGGTGATGGCAAGGCGCAGGCTGGAGAGATCGAATTTCTGCAGATCGGGGTGGGCCAGAATCGTCTGGTAGAGCGTGGGCGGACCGGGGAGGGCGCTAACCTTATCCCTTCCAATTCGCTCCAATACCGCCGGAACGTCGAAGATCGCATGCGGAAGGATCGTCGCGCCGCGCATGATCGCCGCCATCCAGCCCGCCTTGTAGCCGAAGTTGTGGAAGAAGGGATTTACGATCAGATAGCGATCGCCCTCTCGAAGACCGACGATCCCGCTCCACGCCTCGAAGCAGCGGAGATTCTGGCCGTGGGCGGTCATCACCCCCTTGGGCTTCCCCGTCGTTCCAGAGGTGAACAGGATGTCCGCGATGTCGTCGGCGGAGACGGCCTCGGCACGTTCCTGCGCTTGCTCCGCGCTGACGGCCTCGCCTTCCGCGAGGAAGTCGGTCCATGAAGTCGTGTCCGCCGCGGCGTTCTCGTCTCCCCGCAGGAGAACGATTCGCTCAAGCTGTGGTAACGCGGCGATGGGGCCTGTTGAACTCGGGCCTCCCAGGGAATCGCGCAGCAGGCCGACGTAATCGGTGTCCAGGAATTGGTCCACGGTGCACAGGATGAGCGCTCCGCTCGCCTCGAGGACGTAGCCCGCCTCGCTTCCTTTCATCCGTGTATTGATCGTTACCAGCACCCCGCCTGCCGATTGCAGGCCGATTGCGGCCACTACCCATTCGTGAATGTTCTGTGCCCAGATCGCGACGCAATCGCCCGGCTGGACACCGGCGGCGATGAACGCTCGTGCTGCCCGCGTTCCCGCAGCAGAAAGCTCTGTAAAGCTCAGGGTTAGATCGCCTTCTTCGATGGCAATCCGATCTCCAAAGCGTTGGGCGGCGCCTTGAACCAGTCTTGGAATCGTGTCTTCGAATGAACTCATGGGGTGCTACTCTACCCATCGAGTCGTTCAACAGCAAGCTGAGGAACTCGCTGCTGGGTGAGATCTTCACCACGTTCTGAGAGGCCAGGGGGCAGGTCAGGTGCTCAAGCTCGCCGGGCCCTCCGCAGCGCTTGACAGGCGGTATGTCCACACCGTATACGGTGTGGACGCCAGGGCTTTTCGGAACGTCTGTCGGAACGTCTGATCGCGGAGCGTTCTATGAAGAGCGGAACATTTATAGAAGATGAGCTGCTTATGCGGGCTACCTACTGAGCTCGGGAGCAAGCAGATCTTATAAGGAGGATTAGTACGATGAGGTTGGCTGACAAGGTAGCGATAGTAACTGGGGCAGCGCGTGGGATTGGTCGCGAGATTGCTCTGGCTCTTGTTCGTGAAGGGGCCAAGGTGACAATCAGTGACCTGGACATGGATCCGCTGAACGATGTGGTTAATGAGATCAAGGCCGCAGGTGGCGAGGCATTGCCCTGCCGGGTCGATGTGACGAACAGCGCAGAGATCAACAAGATGGTCGAAGCCACCATTGAGACGTTTGGGAAAATTGACATCCTGGTCAACAACGCCGGTGGAAGTGCGCGGGATAGAGCCTCTGATTTTAATGAAGCACCGGAAGAGGTCTGGAAGGCAACGCTAGAACGTAATCTTCACGGGACGCTTGGCTGCACCCGAGCTGTGATCAACCACATGATCGAACAAAAGAGTGGCAAGATCGTGAATTTCGCCTCGGTTAACGGTATCTCGGGACAATCTGGGTTTGTCGACTACTCGGCGGCCAAAGCTGGGATCATCGGCTTCACCAAGGCGCTGGCCAAAGAGGTCAATTCCTGCGGAATCAATGTCAATGCCATCGCCCCGGGAGTGATTGAAACCCGAGTCGTTGAACAGATTCCCAAGGAGACGATCACAGGAATCATCGAGAGTTTGAATCTTAATAGGCTAGGGCAGCCCGAAGATATAGCCAATGCGGTGCTATATCTGACCTCCGAAGAGGCGTCTTATGTCCAAGGCCATATACTCAGGGTTTGTGGTGGAGGGTTTATCTCCTAGCCGGAGCCGCAGCGGCTTGCACCCAGTGGTGGTTTGCCGTTGAACTGAGGGGAATCCCCCCAGTTGATCTTCTGTGAAAATCTTGAGCGCCGGGTTGGGTTGTCTACCCTTGGCTCGCCTGCTCACATTTATTTTTAAATTTGCTCGCTCGTCGGTGAAAGGAGCTCCAAGAGGGGCCTGAGAAAGCGTAGGCTAGGGCTGTGATCCCTCCCTTGTTAAGAGGTCAGAATGGATCGGTACAATTACGATTGCCTGTCGGGCCAAGACAACGACTTTTTGCGCTGGGAAAAACCCGGGCTGCCCATGCACCTGGCGGGCCTGCAAGTTTTTCGAGCGGGTCCACTCTTGAATGAATACGGTGGTGTTGATTTCGAGAAGATAAGAGAGATGACCATTGGGTTGCTGCATCTTATCCCGCGATGTCGGCAGAAGCTGGAATGGGTTTTAGAAGGTAAAGCCGCGGTGTGGGTAGACGATCCAAATTTTAACCCGGGCTATCACATACGCCACATGAGCTTGCCGAGACCGGGGACGCGAAGAAGTCTGCAAGAGCTTTTCGGAAACATCATGGCACAGCCACTGGATCGGTCGAAGCCGCTGTGGGAACTCTGGGTTGTTGAGGGCTTGGAAGGAGAGCGCTTCGCCACCGTGTTAAAGGCTCATCACTGCATGATGGACGGAGTTGCAGGAGTCGACTTTGCCTCGCGGCTACTATCAAGATCGCCCGATGCCGGAGCTTTAGAAGAGCTTCCTTACTACCCTCGTCCAATCCCTACTCGCATGGAGTTGTTGAGTGACGAAGCCGTGCGACGGCTGTCTCAGCCACTTCAGACGGCTGCTGACTTTACACATTTTGTGAAGGACACAGCAGATTTAAGTGTTGATTTGGGCCGGCGGGCTCGCGCAGTGGGTGAGGTGTTGGGATTGAAAGTCAATCCGGCGTCTGAAACTCCCATTAACGGTCCTGTGGGGCCACATCGCGCTTTTGAAGGCGTGAAGATGTCTCTGGAGCGTGCAAAGAAAATCCGCAGCTTCTTGGGGTGCTCCGTCAATGATGTTGTGTTGACTGTGGTCACAGGTGCGGTGCGTGAGTACATGCAAGATCACCAGGTTCGCCCTGAAGGACTGGATTTTCGGGTGGAAGCGCCGGTCAACGTTCGGCGTGATGTCGGTGAAGGAAAGTTGGGGAATCGGGTTTCTTCCTGGGTGGTACGACTTCCTTTGGGTGAGAAAAACCCACTCCGGCAGTTGGCTGCGATTCATCGATCCACCGAAGAATTAAGGGAAACCAAGCACGCGGCAGTGGTGGAACTGTTACACCATTTTCTCGACTGGATCGCCTTTGACATTCAGAGCGTGGCTAGCGGGGTGATGAACATGATCGTAACCAACGTAGTTGGCCCCCGAGTGCCTCTTTACATGCTGGGCTCGGAATTGGAAGAGGCCTATCCAGTGGCACCTCTATTAGAAAATTTGGGGCTGAGCGTCGGCTTGTTTAGCTATAACGGGTATCTGTTTTGGGGGTTGATGGCCGACTCGGATCGCATTCCAGATCTCGCACACTTCGCAAACCTGATCCAAACCAGCTTTAATCGTTTAGAGGCTGCTGCGCTGGAAGAAGAGAAGCGGAAAAGAACGAGGCGAAAGTCGAATCTGACGAAAGCCAAAGATGTCGAGCATAGGTCGACAACACGGCCGAGACGGGAACGCCCCGCGCCACGAGGCCGACCGGGAAAGCAGCCAGGGGCCTAGGAAACTTCCTTTAAGGCTTCTTGGTAAAATGCGTGGCATCCATCATAAAATTCTCGGTGTTGCTCAGTGAAGTAAGGCGCGAGAAGTGACATGACTTGGAATGCGCCTTGATGCATGAGGAGGTGCGAAGGAGTCTCGCTTGTGCGCAATTGCTGAAAATTCATCCAAAATGTGATGGTCATGGTGATGCTATCGGCGAGCTGGGTAATTTCCTCCTCGTCGATATTGATGATTTGCTTTTGCATCAAGGAGGTGCAGATGGCTTTTGCAGTGAGCCTTTTCAGGTCGAGAAGTCGACTGAAGCGTCGGTGGAGCACTTCGAAGCGCTGCAATAGATCTGAAAGGTTGCGGTAGATGAAACGGTACTCATGGATTTCCTCAAATACGACATAGAGAAAAAACCAGTTGTCTTCGAGGCTGAGAGGGTTCTCAATGGGGGCTTTCAGAATGCTGGTTAGCTCGTGTTCAAAACGATCGAAGAGTTCGGGGATGATGGCTTCTTTCCCGCGGAAATGGTAGTAGAGATTTCCGGGGCTGATGTTCATCTCATTGGCAATTTCCAGGGTTGTGACGTGAGATTCCCCCTCTTCATTGAAGAGAAGCAGACTTGTCTGAAGGATGCGTTCGCGGGTCTTCATAAGGTCAGGTCAGGCTTTCTTCGATTTTGTCTTGCGAACAGTCTTTTTCTTGCTCGTCGATTTTTTTGCAGAGCGTGATTTTGTTCGCGTTTTGCTTTTCGGCTCGATCGTATCCATGAGCTTGCCTAGTTTCTTTTCCAAGGCGGCGACTCTCTTTGTCAGGGCCGTGAGTTGGGGATCTTGTTTGTGGTCAAAACCCAGGCCATGGCGCACACGTTCGATGCGGTCTTCGATGGAGATGGTGGAAAACTCTCGCGCTTTGTTTACTCGCTCGCTGGTTTCGGCTTCGAGGGATTTTCCTTTTTCAACAAGTTCATCAAAGTATTTACTTGTTCCCTTGCCGACTTTTTCCACGGCCTCATTGAGCTTTGATCCGTAGGCACCGAGCCCGGCGAGCCAGATATTTTTGGCGATATCACTTCCTTTTTCTGACATGTCTCTCGGCTCCGATTTCTCGATGAGTTTTTCGTTGAGTTGATCGTTATGGATCGTAGTGCCCAAGCGGCTTACCTAGCTTTTTGCAGCAGTAATCGTACCAGTGAAATCTAGAAAATACATACTAATCGGCGGAGTTGGTGAGGTTCTCGAGCGGGGATTTGTGCCGACACGTGGAGGGCGATGAGGTATCTTTTCTGCTGGCTCCCCCCGCCAGAATCTGGTCTTTATCGGTGTTTTTGGTGGTAGCTGGGAGTCACTCAAAACGCCGGAGAAAGACGAATGACGCCAGCAAAAAGCCCCGCGACGAAGAAAACCACACAGAAACCACCGGCCAAGAAGAAAGGCTCCGCTAGAAAGGCCCGCTCGGGAACCGGGGCCTCTGCGTCTCCCAAGAAGGCCAAGGCATCCGCTGCCCCCAAGAAAGCGACGGGGGCAAATGGAGCAAAACGCCGGGGTACTAAAGGAGAGGGGCTGTATAGAGGCGAGATTATACTGGCATTGAAATATGAGCACCGATACATGAACCGTGTATTTGATGCTTTCAAGGAGCAGCTGGAAATCATGGATGATGGCGGCCATGCTGATTTTGAGCTGATGGCTGATGTGATTCGGTACATGTGTCGTTTTCCCGACAAGTCGCACCACCCGCGCGAGGACGTGGTTTTCCGAAAACTCATGGAGCGAGACGAAGACTTGCGCAGTGACATCGAAGCGGTCTTTGTTCAGCATGAGACGCTTGCTCAAAAAGGCCACGCACTTCTGAAGAGTCTGGATGAGATCTCGAAAGACCAAAGTGTTGAACAACAGAAGAGCCTTCGATTCCGTTGCGCGGATTACCAAGAAATCTATGAGAAGCACATGGATTTCGAGGAGGTAAAATTATTCCCGCTATTGGAGACCGTGTTAAGGGATGAAGATTGGGATGATATTTCCAAGAACCTGAACGTTGAACGACACCCGATGCCGGAAAAGCGTGTTGGCAAGCAATACCGCGCCTTGAATGAGTATTTATCAGATCAGTTTGAGCACGTGGCGGATGAGTTTACTTTGATCAAATATTTTGGCGTCGGTGCGTTCGTTGAAAATATCGGCACTTTTCTCACCAGCGCTTCTGAAATAAAATCGGTTGTGAATCGTCAATCTCAAAAGGCCTTCCGCGGTAACTCGCGCGCGTATAAGCGTTTGCGACAGCGAAAAGTGGCGGCCCAGGATTTTGTCGCAGTTCCAGTGGATTGTTTTCTGGATAACTTTGATATTTACAATGAAAGTATGAAGGAGATCGGGGGGATCTTGCGCAAGGCGAGGCGGCGAGTTGCTGAGCCCTATGTCTCTCGAATGGAGATTTTCCACGACATGGAACAAGGTAGGCACTCTTCGGAAGAGTGATGGGTAGCCGTCGATCTTGATCGGAATTAGATGTTAAGAATGGTTAGCAGCAGAGAGAAACTGGAGTAGAAGAATGGAAGGGGCTATCCACAAACCATCGGTGGTCTCATCGATGTTGGAGCTGAGAGCGCCTTTCGAGGCGATCTCGCTGATCCCCGTGTTGCCTTTCTTGCAGCATGCACCCCGCGGAGAAGGGCAACCCGTCATCGTTTTCCCTGGATTTCTGGCGGGAGACAACAGCACCTATCTTTTGCGCCGCTTTTTGAACCAGCAGGGATTCAAGGCCTTCCCCTGGAAGATGGGCCAGAATCCGGGCTTGCAGGACGTTCTCTACCGACGACTGGAAAAAAGAGTCAGAGGTTTGTACAAGGCCTACGGGAAACCAGTGAGCCTGGTGGGATGGAGCTTGGGCGGAGTCTACGCTCGAACGCTGGCCCACCGTATTCCCGAGTACATTCGTCAAATTGTTACCTTGGCATCCCCCTTTAATCTTTCGCAAAATACCAACACGGAAGACGTCGGGGTTTCGGGACCCATCATCAAGATCTATGAACGGCTGAATCCGCGCCGGCTCGAGGACGAGTTAATTAACGGTGAACCCATTTGGCGGGAAGCACCGCCGGTTCCCTCGACCTCGATTTACAGCATGACAGATGGAATCGCTTCTTGGAAATATTGCATTGACCATGTGGGTGACCACACCGAGAATTTGCGTGTGATGGGCAGCCATAGCGGCATGACACATAATCCGCTGGTCTTGTACGCATTGGCCGATCGCCTGGCTCAAGCAGAAGGTGAATGGGCACCCTTCGAGGCGAAATGGTCGCACCGCATCTTTTATGGCAAATCGGCCTGCGCCAGCGAAGTCCCCGACTGATCGAACGAAACGCCATTCCTGGCCTCTCCTTAGTATGTTTATTCTAATTTTTCGATGTAGTTTGATAGTCAAGGATGTTGGTGAGACCACATATCCCTGCTTTTAAACCGCCAGAAGAGCTAGTGAGAGTGGTTGAGCGACAGACCGACTAGCCTACGTGAAGGATTGGAGACAAAAATGGTTGCTACACAAACGACGACACCAAAGAAAACAGCGGCACCGAAAAAGACCACGGCGAAGCGTACTTCGAAACCACGTGCGAAGACTGTGAAGAAGGTTGATGACGCGGCATACGTCGAGCAGACTCTTGAAGGGCTGCGAAAAGTCATGTTGGCAAGTTTGGGTGCTTATGGTGAGGCTGTGGATGATTTGAAAGCCCGCTTGGAGACCACCAAGAAAGACAGCAGCACTCGATATAAGAAATTGGTAGTTCGTGGAGAAAAGATTCAGAAGGAAGCCAAGGGCAAGATTTCGGACTTTGAAATGCCCAAGCCGGACGTGAAAGAGAATCTGGATAAGATGCGAGAAGGGATCAACGATCTACTTGATACGCTCTTCGCCAAAGAAGAAAAGAAAAAGCCAGCCCGAAAGAAGGCTGCGTAAGAAGAAAGATTGCTAGATGGTTTAGCAAAAGCAAGGAGGTCGGGGACACCGCAATGCGGTGTCCCCGATTGTCTTGTTGAGTTTCTGGAGTTTACAGAAACTTTTTGAATACAGGGCCCCCGTTAAACTGGGCATCGAGCACGGCAATCATCGTGTATACGCCGGCTAGTTTTCGGCTCAGGAAGACGAACTCTCTGGGTGGAATGGCGAAGTAAGGGGCAAAGGGGGCTTTGGCGGCAAGTTTTCCAATGCGCAAGGGAAGCTCGCTGGCCCGCCAGCAATATTGGCCGTCCTCATTCATCATATGTTCCGGAAGCTCTCTTTGTTCACAGGTCAAGGGCTCGACAATCTCAATACAAGCTTCGGCAAAAGAGCGTCGCACCATGCGCGGGTAACTACTCTTCATGAATCCGAGTTTAATGGAGCCGTCCTCGACGCCCTTGATGTCGCCTGAATAAGCGGAGCGAATCATGTTGCGCAGTGGATTCATGAAGTGATCGGGATAGGCTTCGACGGCTCCAAAGTCGAGCAAGACAATACGGTCTTGCGCACGGTCACTGGCGGCTGGGCGAATGTAAAAATTCCCGAAGTTGGGATCGGTTTGAAGTTCCCCCCACTCGAAGACTTCATACAGAAACAGTTCAAGCAGTGAGGCACCCAGCTTGTTTCGTCTTTTCTGGGAGATCTCTTGCGCCTCGGGAGCGTTGACGGGATAGCCAAATTCGTAGGACATGGCGAGTACGTGAGAGGTTGAATATCGAGGGTACACTTTAGGAATGATGAAACGCGAATCGCCCTTGAGTCGAGTGCGGAATCGTTCCATGGACTCTTTCTCGCGAACGTAGTCCACTTCGCGATACATCATCTCGCGAACTTCTTCCAGCCACTCATCGAAACTGCTTCCCATCTTGACGAGCTTGGCCAGCTTGAGAAGGCTTGCGACGTCATTGAGGTCGGCATCGACAGCATCCGCGACTCCCGGGTACTGGATTTTAAGACATAACTCCGTGCCATCGGATATTTTGGTTGCGCGGTGGACTTGTGCCAGGGAGGCTGCTCCAATGGGCTTGGTTTCCACTTTGAGCTCTGCCAGTTTCTCCTTTCCGAGCTCTTTGATGAGGACTTTCTTCATCTCGGGCCAGACCAGAGGGGCAGTATCTGATTCAAGTGTGTGTAATGCCGCAGTGAGTTCTTCGGGAAGGAAGTGCTCCCCGTAGATGGCCAGGATCTGGCCAATTTTTACAACACTGCCTTTAAGCTTCCCTAATTCGTCGACGAAATACTGCGACTGCTTCGACATGGCTTTGCTGCGGCGTGCGCTGCGAGTTGACTTTTTCCCCAAGAAGCTTGCCGCGTACTGCGTGGCCATGCGTGTGCTTGCGACCACTCCAGCAGAAGTGAGGCTGATGCGGCGTTCGAGACCACCGGTCTTGATACGCTTAACCGTTTCTCGGCGGGGTTTTTTGGCCATGGCAGAGTGCTCTAAGCGAGGGTTTGCTGAAGTTTGCATTCTAGCACTTTGGCTATGCAGTGGCGACGGTGCGACGTTTTGGAACGCTTGATTGTTGGCTACTCAGAAGCGTGTTTTCGGGCTGTAGCATAGGTGGAGTCGAGAAAGCGTGAAATGGCTCGCACCGTATGTGCTGTTCGTAGGGAATGGAAGACGTCGAATCCGTGCTCGGCTCCAGGCAGTTCTGCGTAGATGACACGATTGTTCTTGTTTCCGCGAAGTTCCTCAATAAAGTGTCGCGCATTTTCGACAAAGAGGAGTGTGTCATGGGTTCCGTGAATGACAAAGAAGGGGGGCGCATCGCGCTGTGCCAGGGTTATTGGTGAGGCGAGATCCCAGAGCTCGGGGTCCTCTTCGGGCTGGCACTGCATCACAAATCGCGCCAGAAATTCAGGGATGCGCCGGTCTTTCCAAACCTGTTTTCGATTGAGGAAGTCGTATAACCCATAAACGGGGATGCAGGTGTGGACAGAAGTGTCGACCTCTTCAAACCCGGGTTGAAGCTCGGGTTGGTTGGGAGTGAGGGCGACCAATGACGCCAGGTGTGCACCCGCCGATCCCCCCGTGACGGCAATAAAGTTGGGGTCCGCTCCGTAGCTTGCGCCGTGTTCTTGGATCCAGGCGATCACTCGCTTGGCGTCGATAAGGTGTTCGGGGAAGCGAACCTTCGGGCTCAACTGATAATTGGGCGCAATGCAAATCCAACCCCTGGCAGCCATGTGGTACATGAGGGGCAGCCCTTGATGTGCTTTGTTGCCAATAATCCAGGCTCCGCCGTGAATTTGTAATAGGACCGGGCAGGGGGCTTCGGGCAATGGATCGGGCAGGTATATATCGAGATGGTTTCGATGGCCGGCATCGCCGTAAGCGGTGTCGCGTATGCGCTTAACGCCAGGCCGTTTCATGGCGAAGGGAAGCAGCCAGTCTCCGGGTCGAATAGGTGTCGCAGCGGGTGTCGATGAACCCAGCGAGTTTAATATCGAGTTGTAGACGTGCTTGGCGGCGTGGGATTGTCGTAGAGCGAAGCCATAACCGGCGACACAAAACAGACTGAGGGCAAAGGCGATGCGGCCCTGGCCGGTCTCCAGAACGCCATGCCCTATGAAGTAGAGGCTGGCGACGAGCTGGCCTACCAATGGATAGATGGCCAGCTCGTTGGACAACCAGGAGGCAAAAAAGACGACAGGAGTGAAATGCCAGAGGTTTTGAAATCGCAAAACCGCGCAGCAGGTAAACAATGCGTTGATGACACTGAGGACTAGATAGACCCCTGCTGCATCATGCACGAGTGTTCAATCCTTCTAGTGAAGAGCCGTCGTTGACGGATCGCTCTCTTTCGGTTCATCCGATTCAGCGGCCTCTTGCGGAGCCTCTTTAACGCTAGCGATGGGGGTCACATTCTGCTCTTCTTTTGGTTCTTCTTTTGGTTCTTCTTTAGCCTTACTCGTAGCCGCACTCTTCGATTTGCCGTTGGACTTCGGTCGAGTTGCACTGCTCTTTCGCCGGGTGGCATTGCGCGCACGCTTTACTGTGCGTGCGGCGCTTTTCTTTTCAGGAACTGGATGCTCGGCCCCTAAGGTAACTCCCGCGATTTCGGCGAGCTTGGCAAAGGCGTCATTGATGTGCTTCACAAAGTTCTCGATGTCCGAGATCTTTCCGTAGTCCCCATTGAAGCCCCAGAAAATTTTACCGTTGTAGCTCATGAGGGCTACCCCGATCCCCATGCCATCCAAGAGGGGAACCACCGGGTAGATCTCGAGCATTTCAGCACCGATCATATACAGTGGGAACTGGGGGCCAGGCACGTTGGTGACAATGGTGTGGGCACTTTGTCCACCGGCGCGAGCGCCCACGGATAACAAGCTAGGTGTCCACTCCGCCAAGCCCATCATCATTTCAACAGCTAAGGCCTGGTTGGTCTCTTTCAGCTCCGAGGTGACCTGGTTAATGGTCTCTAATTGTCGCAAGGGATCGGGTTCGCCAATGGGAATGGGGATCACCCAGGAAGAAACGCGGTTTCCCATTTTGCCGCGGTCGCTGTCGCGCCGAACGCTGACGGGTGCGGCCACTTTGAAGTCGATCTCTGCGGGATTGACCTGGCGATTAATAAAGAACTGCCGAATTGCACCTGTGAAAGTCGTGAGTACGACATCATTAACGGTACAGCCCAGGCTATGGCGCACAGCTTTGACATCGGCCAAGTCCATGCTCGTCCAGTCGATAATGCGGTGCGTGCCCAGCGGGCCATTCAACGGGGTTTCTTCGACGCCTCCAAGCTGTGCAAGGGTATCCGCGAGCGCTTTGGCACGGATGGTGATCTCACCCACCATGTCTTGTGACTCGTTGGCAAATTCCTGGAAGTTCTGCAGGGCTTTAAAGGGAAGACGGAAGTAACGCTCATACTCGTTCTTGCGCAGTTCAGCTCGTGTAGGTGTAGGACGCGGGTAATACACGGGGGGCTCTGCTGGAACAAAGGTAGGATCGGGTGACATCAGGAGTTGAGAAAGCTCTACACCTGCGGTGCCATCGATCATGCTGTGGTGAATCTTCTGGATCAAAGCGAATCGATCTCCTTCGAGCCCCTCGACCACCCAAGTCTCCCAAAGCGGTTTGGTGCGATCCAAGCGCTGCTCGAGAATACGCGAGGCCAAGGCACGAAGTTGTTCCTCGGAGCCGGGCTTGGGCAGGCTCGTATGGCGCACGTGGTAATCCAGTTTGAACTGGTCATCGTCAACCCAGCAAGCCGTTCGGTGGTGTTGAATCCACATGATTTTTTGGCGATAGCGAGGGATGCGATGCAGGGTGTCGCCAATGGCCTTCTTGATGGCATCGAAATCAATGCCGCCTGCCTCGGTTGTGAGAGAGCCAGCTTTATAAGTCGCAGTGGAAGCAACGTGCATGTTGACATTGCCCTGCTCAAAAATGAGAAATGAAGTGTCCTGTGCAGACAGGCGATCGTACTTATATTGACTCATGGAAACTCCTAGAGAGGTGGGTGGCGCGTCTCGGCAGTGTTACATCGGAAGAAGTGCCGAAAACCTATGCGCTAAGTGGTTGTATATACACGACTTCTAAGCATGCTGCAACAGGCGTCTAAAGTGGGTTAGCCCTTCATTCACAGGCAAGAGCCCCTATAGACAAGGCATGCCAGTGCGTTATTTCCGAGGCTTGACGGGGCCCATGAGTGGTGGAGGCCTGTTCCACATGGATCGTGACAGTGATGCGCTCAGCGTCGGGTCGATCATAAGGATACTCATCCACATTCAGGTACTTATGGGCGATGGAATTGATGAAGCTACGGTCCAGAGCTTCTTCCAGGCTGGCTTGTCCTCGAATCTCGAGATAGTGCAGATCATTCTCGGGGTCGACAATACAGAGACTGATGCGCGGGTCGGCTTGAAGATTTCGGATCTTTTGTCGTCCCTTCAGGGTGCTAAACCGAAGTCGCTCCCCATCCCACAGAAAGGAAACAGGGTGAGCAGAGAGCATGCCGTCCTCTCGAAGCGTGCAGTGTGTTTCTGTTCTTGATCCAGCAAGGGTTCACCTTTAAGCTCATTCGAGAATTCAAGGTTCAGATCATGTTATTCGGGTTCTGAATAAATCCGAATAAAGGAGAGTGGGTATGAAACGTTTTCTTATTGCTGGAGTCGCCTTCTTGGTCGTCGTGTTGATCGCTGTCGTGGTCTTCGTCGCAACTTCGCTAGATGGTATCATCAAGACTGCTGTTGAGAAAGTTGGATCGAGTGTGACTCAGGTCGACGTTCGTTTGGATAAAGCAAGAATTGAATTGGTCAAAGGGGCAGGAGAGCTCTCCGGTCTATCGATTGGGAGCCCGGCGGGCTTTGAAGCGGACTCTGTCTTTGAGTTGGGGAATATCCGCCTCGTACTGGATACAGAGAGCCTGACTGGCGATGTCATTGTGATCCGGGAGCTTGTCATTGTTGAGCCCATTGTCACTTATGAACTCACAAGCAAAGGAAGCAATATACAAGCGCTTCAGAAGAACCTGCAAAAATCAAGTGGAGCAAAGAGTGGGGAAGCTGAAAGTGCGGATGATGCTTCGGAAGCGGGTGGAAAAAAGTTGGTGATTGAGCGGCTCTCCATTGAAGGAGGCAAAGTGAATGTCGTTTCTGCATTACTGAAAGAACCTCTGCATGCGTCTTTGGCCAAGGTTGAACTACACGATATCGGAAAGCAGAAAGGCGGGATGGGTGCTTCAGAGTTTGCTGCCCTGCTTATGAACATTCTTTCGAAGAGCGCTATGAAGTCAGTCGATACGCTTAACCTGGCGACCTTGGTAGACGTTTCAGGAACTGCCAAAGAAGCTGTTGAGGGTGTGGTCACCGATGCTATGGATGAAGCGGGGATCAAGGAGGGCGCCGACCAGTTAAAGAAACTTTTTAAAAAATAGCTGGAATCTGTTTTTTGACACAAAACTGGATCGCTAGCACTTATCTTGCGTTGAAAAGACAATCGGTGGGTAGGTAGATTGAGTTATTGACCCGGGGGTTTCGTGGGTATCGGATTGAGGTTTATCGAAAACTTGTGGACTAATGCGTTGAGTTTTACTTACTGACCTGTTACAAAACAACCTGATAAACGTGGTTTAGCGCACCTTATTTGAAGACGGCTCATGGCCAGGCGAGGGTCTTCAGAAAAGTGGAAAGTAATAAGTAATAAGTAATAAGTAATAAGTAAAAAGTGGTATGAGCCATAATCAGCACAGCACGACAGCGGCACAGCACGACAGCGTAAGTGGGTTATTACGATAGGTTGAATTAGGACAAGTTGAATTCGCATGACATGAAACAGCATGTCTTGTCATGGGACTGGGGGAAGTGGAATGGCAGCTCGGAAGAAGGCGACAAAGAAGAAAGCAACCAAGAAGAAGGTTGCTAAAAAGAAGGTTGCTAAGAAGAAGGTTGCCAAGAAGAAGGCCACCAAGAAAAAGGCTACGAAGAAGAAGGTTGCTAAGAAGAAGATTGCCAAGAAGAAGGCCACCAAGAAAAAAGTCACGAAGAAGAAGGTTGCCAAGAAGAAAGCTACGAAGAAGAAGGCTGCCAAGAAGAAAGCTACGCGACGGCCGGCACGCCGGGCCTCGGGCAGTTCGAAGAAGCTCGAAGCGGTTTACGTCGGTATGGATCATCCCCTGGCCATGGCCAATGGGTGCACCTACAGGCATCGGTTAGTGGCTTGGGAAAAAGGCGCTTTGAAGAATGCGAATCACGTGGTGAGTCTAGAAACGGGGAAGGTGTACAAGTCCATTCGCGACATGCATGCCGACCACCGAAAGCTGCGTGAGCAACGCAAGAAGTAAACAATCAGGATCAGCAGGTAGGCGAGCGTAAAGCGAAGAAGTACCTACCTTGATGCCCCTTCGAATCTCAATGAGATGTTGGCCCGACGGTCCAATGGCTCAATTGAGACCATCGAAGGGGCTTTCCAATTTCAGGCCTTTTTTGTAGTGGCCGATAGCTTGGAGATTCGCGACGTTTTTCATCCTTGGAATAGATCCAATGGGGAGGAGACGTGGTGCTGACACCTTCGACAATGCTTGATTTGGGAAGTCCTGCCCCCGCTTTCTGCCTTCCAGACACCCAGGGCAAAAGGGTTTCCCTCGACGATTTTGAGGACGCTCCCGCGTTGCTCGTCGTGTTCATCTGTAACCATTGTCCCTACGTCATTCACATACGTGAGGGCCTGGCGCGGTTCTATCGCGATATTGCGAACACAGGCCTGGCGATGGTGGCCGTAAGCGCCAACGACATAAGGACGCATCCCCAAGACAGCCCTGAAGAGATGGCCGAGGAAGTGCATCGCTCTGGATATGGCTTCCCCTATCTCTATGATGAGACCCAAGAAGTGGCCAAGGCTTATCAGGCTGCGTGCACGCCCGACTTTTTCTTATTTGATGGTGATCGTCGTCTTGTCTATCGAGGTCAGTTTGATGACAGTCGGCCAGGGAACGAAGTTCCGGTGACGGGAGAGGATCTGCGTCGAGCTGTGGATGCGGTATTGGAAGGCAAGCCCGTGGATGAAAATCAAAAGGCCAGCCTGGGATGCAACATTAAATGGCGAGCCGGTAACGAGCCGTCTTATGCGTGAGAGTCAACCTGCCCAAGCGGCGAATGAGGCTGCTGAAGAAAAACAAAAGAAAGGAATCTACTCTTGAATGACTTAATCGTGAACGCTGAATCCGGTACCTCTCCGTTATTGGAGGAGCGAGAGTCGCACTCCACCTTGCTCGGTTACTTGCTTTGGATTTTTGGTTTTATCGGGGTGCACCGCTTCTATTTTGGTCGGCGCATCTCCGGAACCCTTTACTTTTTCACCCTGGGGCTTTTGGGGATCGGTTGGTTGATTGATGCATTTCTCATCCCTGGGATGAGCCGAAAGGCCGACGCTCGATATGAAGCAGGATCCATTGACTACAGCGTCGCTTGGCTCTTGCTTGGTTTTCTGGGAGTGTTTGGAGTGCACCGGTTTTACATGGGGAAAATATTCACAGGCCTCCTTTACCTGTGTAGCGCCGGCTTGTTTGGTATAGGTCTGCTTTACGATCTCTGGACCTTGAACGAACAGATCGATGAATTGAACAGCCCCATCCATTAATCCGAGTAGAAAGATTTTGAACCTTTTGGAAATGGAATGAGAACCATGGTTGACTGATGGCGAAGTGAGAGACCTGTAAGTGAGAGACCTGTGAGGGCGAGATGACGGCTAGCACACCCAGTGAAAAAACTGTACATGCCAACGGAATCGATTTTACTTATCTTGAGTGGGGGCAGGGCCCCTTGTTGATTTGCTTGCACGGGTTTCCCGACACTGCACACTCCTGGGATGACACCGCTCCGTTGTTTGCGGAGGCTGGCTTTCGAGTCATCGCTCCCCATACCCGAGGCTACGCTCCCACCGCTACTCCCGCCGATGGAGATGTCTCGGTGCTATCGCAGGCCAAAGACCTCCTGGCGTTGATCGACGTCCTGAGTTCAAAAGAATCAGGAGGGAATGGAAGCGGGAAGGCTTACGTCATGGGCCATGATTGGGGCTGCTATGCAGCCTATGCGGCGGCGAATCGGGCACCCGAAAAAGTGATCAAACTCATAGCCTCCTCGGTGCCACACATGCACAAACCCTCACTCACCCTGAAGCAGCTGAAAAAGTCCTGGTACGTCTTCTTCTTTCAGCTGCCCAAGCTGCCCGAAAAGCGAGTACCCAAGGACAATTTTGCCTTTATCGATCGGCTGTACGATGCCTGGAGCCCCCATTGGGCAGAGCGCTCGGAGGCCACTGCTGATGTAAAACGCGCGTTGGCCCAGCCCGATGGCTTGAAGAATGCGCTTGGCTATTACCGCTCGTTTATTTCGCACCAAAGCAAGGAGCAGAAAGACCTGATGGCGCAGGTGACCACGGTACCCACCTTGTTGTTCCAGGGTGAGGCCGACGGCTCGGTAGATTGCCGTCAGCACGTCCATGCGCATGAATGCTACAGCCAGCTAGACGAATTGGTCATGATGCCGCAGGTGGGGCACTTCCCCCATCGCGAGCGCCCTGCTGAGTATGCCCAGCGCGTACTTCGCTTCTTGGAGAAATAATCAGGGCGGCCTTTCTTTCGGCGACGAATGCCGTGATACGTCGCGATTCCATTTTTTCCGAAAAATCTAGGGAAAACATTAGGGACATCCTGGTCATAGGGCTCTAAGATGCTGAATCGCGTCGATAAAGGAGATGAGTCCATGAGTAAGTCGGTGAGCAAGCGCTGGAATGTAAGAAAAGCAGCGGTCCTCGGAGCCGGAGTGATGGGGTCTGGCATCAGCGCCCACCTGGCGTCCTGCGGTATCCCTGTTTTATTGCTCGATATCGTGCCTCCCGATCTGAGCGGCGACGATGCCAAGGATCCAGCTGCACGCAATAAGTTTGCTGCAGGGGGGGTGAAGGCCGCTCTGGGTTCCCGCCCTCCTGTATTTTTAGATACCAATGCCGCCGCCCGCATTGAAGTGGGGAATTTCGATGATGATATGGCCAAGATCGCCGAGTGTGATTGGGTGATTGAGGTTGTGAAGGAAGACCTGGCTGTAAAGAAGGCTTTGCTGGATCGCGTCCAAAAGTATTGGAAGCCGGGCATAGTGCTCTCGACCAATACTTCGGGTCTTTCGATTTCGGCGATGATGGAAGGTCGCCCCGATGATTTGAAGAGCCACTTCCTGGGCACGCACTTCTTCAACCCTGTTCGTTACCTACACATGCTTGAAGTCATCCCAGGAGCTGAGACCGATCCTCAGGTCGTGAGTAACGTGGCTGATTTCGCCGACCGCTATCTGGGCAAGGGCGTCGTGTACGCCAAAGATACTCCCAACTTTATCGGAAACCGAGTTGGTGTTTACAGCATGATGCATGCCTTACAGGTGATGCAGGAAATGGATTACACGGTAGAAGAGGTCGACGCCATTGCGGGTCCGTCCATGGGGCGATCCAAGTCGGCCGTGTTCCGTACAGCCGATGTGGTGGGTATTGATACCTTGATGCACGTGGCGCGGACCTGTTACGAAGGCTTGCCCGACGATCCCCAACAAGACGTCTTTAATCCCGAGGGCATTCTTACGCGCATGGTGGAAAAGGGATTGCTGGGGCAAAAGTCTCGCGCTGGATTTACGCGCAAGGAGAAGGGCGCTTTTCAGACCTTGGATTTCGAAAGCTTGGAGTACCGAGAAAAGCAAAAGCCCGATCTCTCCGTGTTGAAATCCTTGCGCGGTGTCGCCGATGCCGGGGAGCGTCTCGCCAAATTGTTAGAAGACGAAGGCCGAGCCGGGCAGTTCGCCTGGAAAATGCTTTCAGCTGATCTGGCCTATACCGCCAGCATCGCCGAAGAGATTGCTGACGACCTCGTGAATATTGATCGTGCCATTTGCTGGGGTTTCAATTGGGAGATCGGTCCCTTTGCGGCCTGGCAAGCCATTGGGGTGGAAGCAAGTGTTAAGCGCATGCGTGCCGAGGGCTTGAGTTTGCCCGCATGGATTGACGATGCCATTGCGGCTGGTGGATTTTACAGTGCCGATGGCAGCCAGGCCTTTGTGCCGGGCAAGGGCATGCAGCCCACTCCGGCCATTCCCGGCCAGCTCTCCATTACGGCTGTTCGCCAGAGTAAAGGGCCGGTGGCGGAAAATGAATCGGCCAGCCTGTTCGACCTTGGCGATGGTATTGCTTGCGTAGAGTTCCACACCAAAGCCAATGCCATTGACCCCGGGATGGTCGATTTTCTGGAGCGAGCCTGCGACATCGTAGAAGAAGACTACGACGGATTGATCATCGCCAACGAGGGCGTGCATTTTTCTGCGGGTGCCAACCTGGCTCTGATTCTTCAGTACATCAAAGCCAAAGAGTTTGATGCCGTAGAGCAGGTGAGCAAAGGTCTCCAAGATGCATGTCAGCGCCTCAAGTATCTTTCCAAGCCCGTGGTGACTGCGCCGCACGGACAGGTCGTCGGTGGTGGTTGTGAAGTCGCCATGGCGGGTGATCGTATGATGGTGGCCCAAGAGACTTATATGGGGCTGGTGGAAGTGGGCGTGGGCTTGATCCCTGCCGGCGGTGGTTGCCTCAACTTGTTGAAGCGAGCCATGGCAGGAATCCCCACCACTGCCACTTGCGACCGCTTAACCATTATCCAAAAGCCCTTCGAAACCATTGCCCTGGCCAAGGTGGCCATGGGAGGCCTTGATGTATTCAAGGCGGGCTTTGGCAGTGCGGTGGATGAGTTGTCCATCAATAGTGATCGCAACACCTCGGATGCCAAGACCTTGGCTCGCTACCTGGCGGATCGTGGCTACACGCCACCCGCACAGGCGGACAACCTGATCTTGCCCGGTCGCGGCGGCAGCGCAGCCTTCGGTAATTACGTGGATGGCTTGGTGCACGGTGGTTTTGCCTCGGAGCACGACGCAAAGATCGCAGGCCATGTGGCCCGCGTATTGTGTGGTGGTGACACCAATGGTCGCGTCGCGGTCTCGGAACAACAGATTCTAGACTTGGAGCGCGAGTCCTTCATGACCCTGTGTGGCGAACCCAAGAGTGTGGATCGCATCGAGCACATGGTGACCAAGAACAAGCCTCTACGAAACTAGTTAGACCCTGTACCAACACCCCAGACTCGGGATGAAATCGGAGAAGCCATGAGCAACAATGAACTTCGCGAAGCCGTCATCGTCAGTTCCCTTCGAACCCCTGTGGGCCGCTCCTTCAAGGGCAGCTACAAGGATGTTCGCCCAGAGGACCTGGGTGCTTGTGCCGTACGCGCGGCCATCGATGCCGTTTCCGGCCTGAAAGATGATCAGGTGGACGACGTGATCATCGGCTGTGCCTATCCCGAAGGTCCGCAGGGTTTGAACGTGGCGCGGGTGATTTCTCTGCTGGCGGGCTTGCCCGTTTCCGTGCCCGCGCAAACCGTGAATCGGTTCTGTTCTTCGGGGTTGCAATCCATTGCCACGGCCGCCGAACGAATCATGGCCGGCTTTGCCGATGTGATTGTGGCGGGCGGCGTGGAATCCATGACCTCGGTCCCCATGACAGGCTTTTACCCTCGGCCCCATCCCGAGACCATTGAAAAGAATCCCGAAGTTTTTATGGGTATGGGCCTCACGGCTGAAGTGGTGGCCAAGCGCTATGAAATTGCGCGCGAAGATCAAGATGCCTTTGCCGTGGAAAGCCACGCCAAGGCCATTGCCGCGCAGAAGGCCGGGAAGTTTAATGACGAAATCGTCGAAGCCTTTGGACTGGCACAGGATGAATGCCCGCGAGAAGGAACGTCAGCCGAAGGATTGTCGGGCTTGCGTCCGGCCTTTGCCGCGGGGGGTAGCGTCACGCCAGGCACTTCTTCTCCCTTGTCGGATGGTGCTGCCGCTAGCGTCGTCATGAGTCGGGCCAAGGCCGAAGAACTCGGTGCTGAAATCTTAGGGGTATTCCGCGGTTTTGCTGTGGCAGGTGTGGAGCCCGATGAAATGGGCATCGGGCCCGTGGTTGCGCTGCC
This sequence comes from Pseudomonadota bacterium, assembly GCA_003353845.1. Lineage (GTDB taxonomy): Bacteria > Myxococcota_A > UBA9160 > UBA9160 > JADFDR01 > GLO-12. The sequence continues at coordinate 90,059 of PIVT01000004.1, forward strand.
CAAACTATTAGAGCAAACAGGTTTGGCTCTGGAAGACATCGACCTCATCGAACTTAACGAAGCCTTTGCTTCTCAGTCCCTGTACTGCATTGACAAACTGGGGCTCGACACTTCAAAAGTGAATGTGAACGGAGGTGCGCTGGCCTTGGGACATCCCTTGGGTGCCACAGGCGCCAAGCTGACAGCCACGCTTTTGCATGAGCTCAAACGCAGTGGTGGGCGCTACGGTGTCGTCACTATGTGCATTGGTGGCGGGATGGGTGCTGCGGGTCTCTTCGAGCGCGTTTAATCGATCGGATCGCGTTACTCGCCGCGTTTGCGGCTCTGATACAAGTCCCAAGCGATAGTGAGATAGGGTTCTTCCAGTGAGTTGAGCCAATCGGCAAAACTGCGGCCGCTCTTGTTGCCTTCGCAGGCCGCGCAGCAGACACTCACATTGCGCGCTTCCTCGCGTCCTCCGCGACTGATCGGGTCCATGAAATCCAACCTGGCATTGCCGACATTGAGCGTGGTGCCGCAGTAAGGGCAGGGGTCGCCGAAGACTTCCTCAATTAGGGATTGTTTATCGGCTTCATTCAGTGAAGGGGCCTTTGGAGCGGGTGGTGCTGGCGCTTTGCGCGCTGCAGGGGCGACCTCTTCCGCGGGTCTTTGCTGGGGAGTTTCTACGAAGGTAGGGAGAGTCGCTGCCGTCGGGCCCTGATCCCTTTGATCTGAGCTTCTGCGGTGATGGTCCTGTGTTGGAATTTCCTCATCGGCTCCGGGTATGTAGTGGTAGCGATGCGTTACCAGCCCCCAGGTGAGAACAAGTGCCGCGGCTGGCATGGTCACCGCAAAGGCCGAACCATCTCCGCCCAAGAGCAGGTAGAGAGCTCCCGCCAAGGGGCCAACGATGATGAATTCGAGTAGGGCGTCCTTCCAGATGAAGGGCAAGTCTTCGATTGAACTGGTGCTCATTGGTTTTTGTTCCCCCAAAACAGAATTCATAGATAAGCTCGATTCTGCAAATATAGCAATTCGCTGCCGTCGTGGGAGGATCGCTCTTTCTATGTGTAGTACGCCAGACTGATTTGGACCATTTTAATTGAACGGGCTCAAGGATCTGATCGACTCGTAGTTACAGGCCACACGTTCACTCTTCCTCTAATTCGAGAAATTCCCCTTCAAACGTGGTAAACACCTCCTGGGTGGAATTTGGGGGTTCATGTGAAGTGGCGGGCGCGAATCGAAGCGAGCTTTGAGAGCTGGGGGCATTTTGTCTTCCGGCACGCAAAGCTTGTTCTGGCCTTTGTCCTGCTGACAACGACGGGGCTGGTCTCGCAACTCCACACGATCACCGTCGATACCTCCTCCGAAAGCTTCCTGTATAAAGACGATCCCATTCGGGTGGCCTATGACGAATTCCGGGAGCAGTTTGGCCGGGATGAAGTGATTGTCATCGGGCTGAATCCACCGGATATTTTTGATCCGGCGTTCCTGCGCGAGCTTGAGCAACTCCATAAAGAATTAGAAGCCGAGGTTCCCTACCTGGATGAGGTGAACAGCCTGATCAACGCGCGCTCCACGCGCGGGGAGGGCGACACCCTCATTGTTGAGGATTTGTTTGAGCACTGGCCCGAAACCGAGGAGGCGCTGGCAGAGCTGCGCACGCGCACCATGGCCAATCCTGTGTATCGCAATTTATTGGTCTCGGAGGACGGGACTTACACCTCCATCGTGATTGAAACCATGGCCTTTGGTGAGGCGACCGAGACGATTAGCGAAGAAGACGCCGCCTTTGCAGAGCTGCAAACCGAAGAGGGCCCCGCACAGCAAAAGAAATTCTTGATGGGGGCGGAGAGCGATGCCGCCGTCATGAAGGTGAAAGAAATTCTGGCACGACATGCCGATGGCCCGGTGGAGATGGGTATCTATCTCGCGGGCACACCGGTGCTCACGGCTTCTCTGACTGAAATCATGCGCGGGGATCTTCAGGTCCTGCTCTTGCTTTCCCTGTTGGCCATCAGCGTCTGTCTGTACGTTGCTTTTCGAAGCTGGGTGGGCGTTGTGTTACCCATGATGACCGTAGTGCTCTCCATGCTGTGCACCTTGAGTTTAATGGCGATTTTTCGGGTGCCCATTCAGTTGGCGACGCAAATTCTGCCTACCTTCTTGCTGGCCGTGGGCATTGGCAATTCTGTTCATATTCTGGCGGTGTTCTTTCAGCGCCATTCGCAATTGCAAGATAAAGAAGAAGCCATTGCCAAGACCTTGGGTCATTCGGGATTGGCCGTGGGCTTTACCAGTCTTACCACGGCCGCTGGCTTAGGCGCCTTTATGACGGCGGATATGTACCCCGTGGCCATGCTGGGCTTGTTTGCCGTCATTGGTATCACCTCCGCGTTTTGCTTCAGTGTGATTTTGCTGCCCGCCTTTTTAGCGGTAAGCAAAATCAAGCTGCGTGCACCCATTGAAGATGGAAAGGGCCAGCTCACAGATCGTGCGCTCAGGGCCTTGGGCGATTTTGCACTGACCCATCCTTGGAAAATTGTGTCCACCTCAATGGTTCTTTTCGGTATCGCGATTTGGGCGGCGCTGCAATTACCTTTCGCGCATGACCCTATTTCCTGGTATCCCGAAGACGATCCCATCCGCACCAGCTTTGAACTCATGGATGAAAAGCTAAGGGGCACCGTCGCTCTGGAGCTGGAGATCGATACCGGTGAAGAAAACGGCTTACACGATCCCACTACCTTGAGGATGCTTGAAGAGTTGGCGAGTGAGCTGGAGACGATAAAAACCGACACCATCTTTGTCGGGAAAACGCTGTCCATCGTAGAGATCTCCAAGGAGATCCATCAAGCCCTGAATGGCAACTATCCGTCCTATTACCGCCTGCCGGAAACCCGCCCTTTAATCGCGCAAGAACTTTTACTCTTTGAAAACAGCGGTTCGGACGATTTGGAGGACCTGGTTGATTCGCAGTTCCGCCTGGCCCGTTTGACGGTGAAGGTTCCTTGGGCCGATTCCATTGACTTGGGAATTTTCCTGACCGTGGTGGACCCCGTACTGCAGCGCTTTGAAGAGAAATACGACGTCAAGATTGATACCAACGGGCTCCTGGCCTTGATGGGACGCACGGTTGACGTGTTGATTTTTTCCTTACGTGACTCTTATTTCATCGCCTTCATGGCCATTACGCCCATGATGATGCTGATGTTGGGCAGTGTGCGACGCGGCTTGGTGAGCATGATTCCCAATCTCACTCCCATCGTCTTTACCTTGGGTATGATGTACGTGCTATCGATTCCTGTGGATGCGTTTACGCTCTTGATCGGGGCAACGGCCTTGGGTTTGGCCGTCGATGACACCATTCATTTTATGCATAACTTCGGTCGTTATTACGAAGAGAGCCAGGATGTTCGATACGCGGTTCACGAAACTCTGCACACCACAGGGCGAGCGATGCTCTTCACCACGGTGATCCTTTCCACAGGATTCTTTATCTACACCATCTCGGTGATGGAGAATCTCTTCAACTTCGGCTTCCTGACGGGAGTCGCCATCTTGCTTGCCTTCCTGGCAGATGCGATTTTAGCACCGGCCCTCATGCTGTTGATGGTGCGACATGTTTACAAAGACACCAAGTACTAGCCCACTTGTAACCAAGATCCAAACCTCAAGCCTGTGACCTTGCTTTACCCTTGTTTTTCAGCAATAAGACGAGCCAGGTGAGAAGGGCTCTGCGTATCCTCAAGAAGACCTTCCTCGTATTCAAGAAGCTTCAGATCCTTGAAAAGTGAAGGTAACTCATTTTGACCCAGCAAGAATTTCTTGGAGTTGGGGCCTTTGGGGCAGTCGGCTTGTGATTGAGTAAAGGTTTCGTAAATCAGGTAGCCGCCCGGCGCCAAGGCATCCATCAGCGCCCTTGCCAGAGGCCGATGGAGAAAACGAAACACCAGTATCGTGCTAAAGGCGCCCGGCTGCAGTGGTAGGCCATGGGGCGTCTCCAGGTTGGTTTGTACACACTGAAGAGGGGCGTTTTGTCTGCGCCCCCAGTGTGCCAGGGGGATCAAGAAATCAGACTTGCGGTCCAAGGCAATGCAAGGAATTCCATCTTGTGCCAGGGCGATGGCATGGCGGCCGCCTCCACAAGCGACATCCAATACGGGTCCCGAGGTGGAGCGCTTTCGGATGGCGGAGCGCTGGGACAAAAAAAGAGGGGAGGGGTCTGCGTCTGTGGGTAGATCGTCTGTGGGTAGATCACTCATTCCCGGATGATAGCGTGACCTTCTGTACTTGATCGCGAAATTCCGCGGGAACCAGATTGAGGTCTTGGACGTAGCGTTTTCGGCCTTGTGCATCTGTGTACTTGTACACGACGGTCTCTTCGGCGTCCGCCGGCGCAGAGGCAGTTTCTTGCCCGATACTGCCGGGTCTGTCGAGAACCGCGGGCTCTGGCTCATCCATCCACGCTTCGCTGTGCCCTTCTTCGTCGGGTATTTCGATGCGGAAGCTTTTGATCACACTGGCTACGGCATCGACGAACAGCGGATGTCGAATCAAATCCACTGTTTTCCCAGCGCGCACCAGGTCCATCACCTCCTTGTCTTCAATCAAGGTGTCGATGGCCGGATTGTCTTGAATGTTAACCATCACAGTGCATAAGCGGCTAACACAGGGGCGTAGACTCTCGCGAAACAAGACGGGGTTTTCGACCGCTTCTGCTTGAAGGAAACCAAGTTCGCCCAACTTTTCGCGCAAGGGGGTATCGTAGACCATGCGCTGAAAAGAAAGTTGGTTGATGGCCTTCGAGGTGTCGCCCGATTGTACGAGTATCCAAAAGTTGGGGTCAGCGATGATGCCGCGCACGCTGTCATAAGACATGATCTCACTGAGTTGGTCCTTGGTGTCGCTGGGGCGAACGGCCAGGCGCGCTGCCATCTTTGAAGCCACACAGGCTTGGTCCAAGGCCATGGAAATGCCCATTTCCGTGAGGTTGCCCGACATCTCAGTAAAAAATGAATTCTCAATGGGAGGCAGCATTTTGACGACACCCACGCGTTGGCCCTGGGAGAGGTAGTGTCCAAAAAGACCTATTAGAAGGAGAAGGAGCAGACCGCGGGCCGCACCAAAGGTGCCCCCGAAAAAGCGGTCGGGAGTGGATCGCCCTTCGTCGCCTTCCCGGCGCGCGCGTTCTGCGCGCGTAATGAGCATGGTTGAAATACTCAAGGTGATGTAGGCGATAGCGAAGGCCAGCGCCCCGCCGAGGGGAATTGCCAAAACACCCACGAGAGTTGATTGGCTTTCGAACAAGGGTGCGAAGTTGGGTCCCATCCAAATCGCAGCTCCGTAGGAGGCCAACATGGTGAAGAGGGCGAGGCCGCTTGCCAAGGCACCGCGCATTGCGCCGAGGGCGATGAGGCCCATCAATAAGAGGATACAGGTTAGGTCAAACCACATCCCCGAGGGATCGGCAGTTCAGCAGGCTGTCATTAGCCTTTTACCGACCCCATGTATTTCTGTCGCAGGCGGCAGGAATGGCTCCAAATGTCGGAAATCTCGGCTATGATTCCGGCGCTCAAAAGCCCCGGTTTACCGGAAAGTGCGCCCTGGAGCGTGTTTCCTAAGCACCTGTAAATATTAAGAAATCTCTTATACAAGGAATTCTTCGATGATCGATGAAAAGACCGAGTCCCTGCTCGCAGATTGGACTGAGCGCCAGAAAGCTGCGGAGGCCATGCTCCCTCTGATTGGGAGCCTGTACCGCGATCGAAAGATCGTTACCAAGGTTTATGGCTGTGTGCTCATCAACAAGAGCCCCATCGAGATCATCAAGGCGCATAAGTTCGCTCGCCAGGTGTTGCACGGCGGCCTGTCCATTTTCGACACCTTCCCCTTTGTGCAGGCCTTGCAGGAAATGGATCTGCCCCCCATGCGTATCGATGTAGGCAAGCTGGCCGTGCTGTACAAGAACGAGCCCGACGGCGTATCCATTCCTGAATTTTTAGAGCGACAGTTGTCGGCTTTGGACGTGAGCAAGTTCCCCAAGGCCCCCGATCAACCGCAGGATATTGTGCTGTACGGGTTTGGTCGCATCGGTCGCCTGGTGACGCGTCTGCTTGTCGAGAAGGTGGCCAATGGTGACAAACTTCGGCTGCGAGCCATCGTGATTCGGCCCGGTGGTGAAGGGGATCTCAAAAAACGCGCCAGCTTGTTGCGTCGTGATTCCGTCCACGGCCCGTTTCAAGGCACCATCGAAGTGTTGGAAGAAGAGAACGCGATGGTTGCCAATGGCAACTTGATTAAAGTGATTTACGCCAACTCTCCCGATGAAGTGGACTACGAGAAATACGGTATCGAAAACGCCATTCTTATTGACAACACTGGAAAATGGCGCGATGAAGACGGTCTTGGCCTGCACTTGAAAGCACCCGGCATCTCCAATGTGGTATTGACGGCACCGGGCAAGGGAAGCATTCCCAATATTGTTTACGGTGTGAACCACGATGAGCTGGCCGAAGGCCGTAATATCTTGTCGGCGGCCAGTTGTACCACCAACGCCATTGTTCCCGTGCTGAAAGTGATTAGCGACGAATTCGGCATCGCTCACGGTCATGTGGAAAGCTGCCATTCCTATACCAATGACCAGAATCTCATCGACAACTATCACAAGAAACCGCGGCGCGGTCGCGCGGCTGCGCTCAATATGGTGATCACGGAGACAGGCGCCGCCAAGGCTGTGGCCAAGGCCTTGCCGGAGTTGGCAGGCAAGTTGACGGGAAACGCCATTCGCGTCCCCACGCCCAATGTCTCTCTGGCGGTTATCAGTTTGAAGTTGAATAAAGCAACCACGGTGGAAGATCTGAATGAGCGATTGCGTCAAGAGTCCCTCGAAGGGGAGTTGCAATTGCAGATTGATTACTCCAATTCACCGGACATTGTTTCCAGCGACTTCGTGGGCAATGGCCATGCTTGCATTGTGGATGCGGTGGCGACCATCGTCGATGGCGACAACGCAGTGGTTTACATCTGGTACGACAATGAGTTTGGCTATAGCTGCCAGGTCGTGCGCTTGGTCGAGAAGATGGTGGGTCTACGATTTCCGACTTTCCCGCAATAGCGAGCGAGGGATCAACCACAGAGTATGGCTGTCATTCACGTTGTCGGTGCCGCGATCTTTCATCAAGGGCGTTGCCTCGTGGCCTTGCGCAGCGCGCGTATGAGCCTCCCGCTCAAGTGGGAATTTCCCGGTGGGAAGATCGAACCCGGTGAGTCGCCTGAAGCGGCTTTGCGGCGTGAAGTTCAAGAAGAGTTGGGGCTGGAGATTGAGGTTCAAGGCTTCTTGGGCCTGGGCCAGTCCGTACACAATGGTCAATCCATCGAACTCTCCGTTTACCGAGCGCGATTCTTAAGTGGTGATCTCGAGTTGGCCGAGCACGCCGAAGCTCGCTGGTTCGCGGCCTCCGAATTGAGCGCCCTGGATTGGGCGGAAGCCGATGTCCCTATTGTCCCGTTGGTGGAAGAGGCCCTTCACGACGCAAGGTCCGAGGGCCTCGGGGGCAAGGGTTAAGCAGGATCTCGCGTGACGTTCACGATGAAGGCATGGATATCAAAGCGATCCTTGGGTTTAAGCCCTTCATTATTCAAGAGTGTCTCGAGATAGTCTGCAAATTTATTCACGTGCCCCAGGGTCGTCCAGTTCAAGCCGGAGCTGTACTCGATGTTAAAGGCCGAGTGGTCCGCAGCGGGTTTGGTCACGGGTGGCTTGAGCAGCATCTTTCGTTCGGGATCGGCAATGAAGGGGAATACCGTAGCAATGGTCCACTTGGCGGCTTTCATTTGCCCCAGTGTTTTTGAAAATAAATCAAAGCGCGCCTTCTCTTCGTCTTCTCCGTAAAGCAGCCCGTAAAGGTGACGTGCAAACAACTCGTGCATGCCTTCAATCTTTAATCCCTTGCGCAGGGTCGCTTTCTCGTTGGGGTATATGAGGTCGGTCTCTTTGACGATCTTGAGCACCGCATCGATGGCATCGGAGAAATTTTCATCCTCAATTAATTGATGAAAGGCTTCTTGGTTGAGGGTTTCTTGGAATTGCTCATGAGTGTGTAGTTTGGGAGCTCGCTCTTCTTCAAGATAGCGAGGGTCATCAAAACCTTCGGGGAAGCGACTGCGGAACTTTTCC
>PIVT01000268.1 GCA_003353845.1 Pseudomonadota bacterium
ATAAGGTCACCGATCCCGGGTTAAGCGGGACGGAACGTTCTGCGAAGACCGCGGAAGATGAAAATGAGCAAGAAAATGACCTTATGATACCCGTCAACGATCTATGTGTTGGAGCCTTCATCGCGATGCCCACACCAGAGGTCGAGCCAGCATCGAGTCCCTCAGGACCTCTTCCTGACGAGGACCATGCACAAGCAGAAGAGTCCGACACAGCGGACGACGGGCCAACCACAGGCGCCGCTACAAAGAAGCGAGGCACAAAGGAAGAGGCGATGAGCAAGGAGCACCTCCTGACTCACGAACCTTTCAATCCTCACTGCCCCTTCTGCGTACGCGCCAAGACACCCCGCAAGCACAACCGGCGGCACCACGTTGCTCGACCGGAGATTTGTTTTGGGGAAACCATAACGGCGGACCATGTGTATGCCCATAGCCCGGAACTCGAGGGACTTGGTGGCGACATGGATACGTTAGTTATTAGTGACCATTTTCCCGATTTCTAGGAGTATACCCATTGAAGGGGAAAGCAGCTAGGTACACCAAGCTCGCATTCACCCATTACTCCGGAAAGGATAAGGTCCAACGCGTGTACTCCGACAACGCTCGTGAGATACGCAAGCCGGTACTTGATATCTGGGACGGCGTCACCATCCACGACACGTCATGCCCAGGTGTACCGCAAACCAACGGCATTGCCGAGGGAAAGGTAAAGAAAATGGTGAACGGTACCAGAGTGGCACTACCCACTGCTGGATTACCGCACTGCTATTGGCCTCTTGCCGCGCAGTGTTATGCCCATCACTACAATGTGAAAGGACGTACGGGCAATTCACCATGGGAGCTTCGGCACCAACAACCTTTCGATGGCGAGTGTTTTCCTTTTGGATGCCTCGTGGACTTCATTCCATCTCCGATCTATCGCGGTTCAGTCACCCACAATGGAGAACCTTCTAGTGATACGGAACGTATTACGACAGAAAGCATACCGCTGATAACGAGAAAGGAGACCAAGAAGTACGACCCCAACATGACTCCAGGAATCTTCCTTGGATACAAGCTGCATAGCGGCCATGTTTGGCATGGGGAGTACTATATAGTGAAACTCGACGAATTTGCCAATATGAATTTTCATGTGTCGGTCAGAGCCGCAGACCACTACAGCATACGTATCCAGACGGTGCGAGAGGTCCGCATGATCGAGGGCGAATACGAGTTTCCACTGCGGGAAATGTACAGGATACACAACCGCACAATCATGGGCATCAGGTCATGGGCTTTCCCGGACGCTGACGCCTACAATTGTCCGCCACCCGCTGATCCAATCGACGCCAACAACACGTCGAAGACAGGGGGAATCGCAGAACAACTACTTGGCGACGACAATGCCGACGGGGACGCTTCAGCCAGCATACAAGACCACAAAGACAACCCTATGGCTGATGACATGGCACCCGATACGGCTGATGGCATGGTACCCGATTCGGGGGGTGGAGCGTCATCCAATGCACGTCCAACGACAAACTCCGAAATCAACACGGAACGTGTTGAGATCAAGGAGGATGAATGGATAGAGACGGAGACGGCATGGATACGCAAACACCATACACCACGTCACAACATGTACATTCCAACCAAAACACCCAACTCACCTGACGTTGGCACAATGTCAACAGCACGGACCACCCACTGCACCTTCGACGACAACACCACAACATACATCCACGACAACTGGCATGACGATCCAGATCCCCAAAGACCACTTGAAAGGCGGTGGATTGGAGAGACCGTGTTCGACAAGGTTGTCAAAAGGGACAAATATGGTGTACTCCTTGATGCACTCGGGCAGAGGATCCGAAAAGACACCAATCGTCCGCCGATATACGCCACTACACAATGGAGTGGATTCAGCAAGAAGAAAAGAGCAATGTTACTGGAGGAGTGGCGAGAAATGCTAAGAAAGCGAGATTCTCATGTCACACCAGACGCTGCTGCTTGTGCTGCTGA
>PIVT01000005.1 GCA_003353845.1 Pseudomonadota bacterium
GCTCTCGCAGCCTAGGAATAGGTCTATGCGAGCATCTCTCCGCGACGCCGTCTAGCGGATCAAGAGGTGTCATTGGATGGCTGGTCAAGAGGCAGGGTGCTCACTCGGTTTTCTTGACGAGATTAAATTGAGCTGGATGGTTGTTGCTTTGCCTGTAGAGTGGCAGCCATCGAGATTTAATTACAGGACAAACTTGTAGACGTAGTTACTAGACTTTTCGCGGACGTGGGGGCAGTACCCACCGGCTCCACCAATTTGGCAGGTTGAAACGGCTCCTTTTCGAGGGGCCGTTTTTCGTTGGATACACCTTGGATACACCGAATGGGTATTCACTCCCCTCGGACAGCCTTCACCTTTGATCGTTCGGTGGACCTTGGCATAGTGGCCCAAGGTTGACTGGGTGACTCCGAGCAGGCCGCTCTATATGGCCTGTCGCGACCCTTGCCGACAATCTTTCGCATCGAGCAATGAATGCTTGGCTTTTGCCGCCGGCATTTGAGATCATGCCATCCAAAGTACTACTAGGAGGATTGCCATGCGGTTTCGAATGCTTGCCCTTGTTTGTCTGGTTGTATCACTCGGTTCCTGGATGCCGTTTGCCGGGAATGCCGAGGAGTGGGAAGGAGGGGATGCCAGCGAGTGGCTTTCCGACTTCTCGCAGCCCGCCAATCCAGGAGAGCTTGGCCCATGGTCAGTGGGACATACTGGCTTCGACGCTGTGGATTCAGAGCGTGGGGATCGGACTCTGCCTGTCCAGATCTGGTATCCGATCGACGCCGCAGACGCTATGGGAGATTTGACCTTCTACGAGTTGCTCAAGTTCGGCGACACATCGCTGGGGCTCGATGCGCTGGCCGCCATCGAAGGTGCAGAGCCGGCTCGGCGACTTTTTCCATTGGTCATCTTTTCCCACGGTGCGGGCAGCATCAACATTCAATCGACGACGCTCATGGAGGTGCTAGCGAGCCACGGCTTTGTGGTGGTGTCGCCGAACCATGTTGGGAACTCGACCTTCGACGAACCCGGCGACGAGCCGTACGAAGACACTCCAACCGACCGCCCGAAGGACGCGTCCTTCCTGATCGACTACATGACCGCGCGCAGCGCAGACAGCGGTGACATGTTCTTTCGTACAATTCGCCCCTTTGGTGTCGGTGTGGTTGGACATTCGTTTGGTGGTTTCACTGCCTTGGCAATGGCTGCCGGCTACCCAGGAAGCGCGTTCGGTCCCGTGCCTCCGGATTCGAGAGTGACAGCGATCATGCCCGTGTCCGGCGTGGCAGGCTTTCATACGGATGACGAATTGGCGGAGATTGGGGTTCCCATGCTGCTGCTGGGTGGGACGAACGACACGAGCGTGCCCATCGACCCCAACGCAACGCGTCCATACGAATTGGCGCGCTCGAAGGCGGTCTATCGAGTCGACATCGTTGGTCCGACACATACTCATTTCGCTAATATTTGCGACATCGCTCAGGTACTTCTCAATATTCCGCTTCCAATTTCCTTATGGCCGGCTATCGGTGCGGGTGCGTTGGTCGAACCTTACAATCAGACGTGTGTACCGCCCGCATATCCGTTGGCTGAGAGTGTGCGGATCCAAAATCTCTACGCTGTCTCATTCTTCAAGAAGCACATTGGCTACGATCTTCGCTACAACCAATTCCTGACGAGAACCTACGCGGCAGAGAATGAGCCCGATGTGTTGTTCTTCAGGGATGCCTTCAGCTGCGGACAGGGCTTCGAGGTTGCATTCTTGTTGATGCCGGCCTTCTGGTTGCGCGGCCGTGTTCGCCGGCAGAAGGATTGTCCGCGCCAGAGGCCGGAAAACGATCCAAGAGGGTAGGGCGGGGAGGGTGCGGACTCTCTTTCCGCAGAAACCAAAAATAACCACTTTGAAAAATAGACAAATAAACTCAAATCAGATCGTTTCGTTCCTTTTGCACAATGGAAGCCGCACCTGCCTTGGTGTCACCTCGGTGTCACCTGTTTTGGAAAACCAAACTCTATAAAAACAGAGGTTTACGAGCAGAAGCAATGGGGGCAGTACCCACCGGCTCCACCAATTTAGTAAGTAAAAATAATCGGCCCGAGGATTTTTCTCAGACGAAAAATCTCCTCGGGCCGATTTTGTTTTAGATGTGGCAAGCTAAGGGTTGGAGACTTGCCTGCCTCGACTTGTCGTAATGATTGTTACCGGTGCTTAATTATCACCTATTTGACTTGTCCTTTATGAAAACACTAAGCACACTTATTCTAAGGATTGCATTCACCAACAACTGCGAAGGAGGTGTCTCGTGTATAGAATCGAGAAGCGGTCGTCGGGCTATATTTTGACTTTTTCCGGTGATATTGGCGAAGCAGAAATGCAGCGTTGGAAAGATGAGTCAGAAAGAAAACTTGCCGCTGAAACAGCTGCATCATTTGGTGTGATTATCGACATGCGGAACCTGCTGCCCCTGAAGAGCGAAGTGCAGTCAATCATGATTAGCGGTCAACGACTTTACAAAGAGAGAGGAATGAAAAGAAGCGCCGTAATTTTAAGTTCCGCAGACATCTGCAGGCAATTTACAAACCTCGCAGTGCAGTCGGGGATTTATGCCACAGAAAGGTACATAGATGCATCGAGTGAAGCCAATTCAATTCAAAAAGCCGTTGATTGGGTAAAATCTGGTATCGACCCAGAAAAATAAATATCGTTTGCCAGATGGCCGGGAAACTGCTCTCAAAATGAGAGAAGGGTTCGGGCAGGGCGAATTTCAAGACAGATAGGGACCTCAGATCAAGTACAGACTCCAGATTCACTAAGTCTTAAAACACCCATCTCGAAAAATAGATAAATAGATCCGAAACAGACCTTTTCGTTCCTTTTGCACGAAATAAGCCGCAGCCTATCTTGGATACACCAGGTGGGGTATTCACTCTCCTCTATTTGTCACAATGCTTCTTAGCGAATGCAGAAAAGCCTGCTTATCCTACTTAGTCGCAATCCGGTACTGGTAACTTTGCCCAGGGCTTTGCGATGGGTTTTTAAAAAAGAGGGTTACAAGACGAGGATCTGACGGGGCGCTCGAATAGGCGCTGGCTTCAGCTTTCCAGATCACCATTCCTGCTTGAGATTTAAGCCCCCAAGGCGCACGGCTTCGTCCTCCATGTCGAGGAAACGGTGGGCCAGCAGGCGGGCGAGATTGCTCATGCATAGGTATCCGACAGTCGTATCCTCTTCGAATAACTCGAGCAATGCCTGGCCACTAATGCGGTAAAACTTGCATCTCGAATCCCCGGAATAGGACGAAAGTGTCGCCTTGTGCGGAGAGACCAAGGCCGACCAGCCAAAGACCTTTCCGGGGCGGATGGTCGCGACCGTATGCCCGCTACTGGCCTTGCGAGAGGGCATCTCGTAGCGCAAATCCACTTGGCCATCGATGACGACATAGACGTCCTCTGCGGCTTCGCCCTCCTTGCACACGATCTCCCCGGCTCCGCGCTCATCCAAGCGAATGAGAGACCGCACGCTTTCCAACTGCTCGACGCTCAGGTTCCTGAATAATCCGACACCCCGCAGAAACTCCAACTGCTCAATATGCTCCATGAGACCCTCCATTTCAAGCGTAGCAAATCAAGCACAAGACGCTCGGAGGGTACTGACAAGTCCCTATGTGTAACGCCATAGCCTCTCAATTTATCCGTCACGATCTTTCTGGGTTCACCGCGATGCGTGTTGAGCAGACGTCTGAAAAATCGCTTAGCGGCCCTTGGTTTAAGTAATGCATGTTAACAAGTGTTAAGTGACTTCTTGTCCATTGCAATGTTCGATAAGGGAACTATTCTGGCAGGCATTGACCTTTCTTTTCAATGAATTGGTAAGGGAACGATCTGGGTACACCTATGAAAGGAGTTGCAGATGGCTAATAAAACCTTGGGTCTGGGACTATTCTTTGCCTGTCTTTTGTCAGCCACTGGATGCGTCGATCACGTTGTGGCGACCTGTTACATAGACGATGAGACGGATGCAAGATCTGCTGAGATTTACTATTTCGAGGATGGGGAAAAGGTTCAGCTCCTGGGAGATGGTTTTTATCCTGAAAACATCGATCTTTCTAAAGATGCGACAATGATTGCATATACTAAGCAGGATAGTGAATGGGAAGTCGAAACGGCTGAAGTGTATACGATGGACATCAGCTCTCGACAAGAGACTCGAATAACAAGGAACGAATTCCAAGACAATAACCCGAACCTGTCACCCCAAAAGGATAGGGTCGTTTACTGGTCGAAGCGAAATGGAAGTATCCAATTGTATCTCATGGATATTTCTGACCCGAGGTCGATGACGGAATCTATTCTTATCGATGACACTCGTTATTACATCTTTGATCCCGAGTGGTCCCACAACGGTCGGATGATTGCTTTTAATATGGGATTAAGGGATTCTAAGCCGCTTCGTGCGAGCATCTTTGTCGGTGTTCTCGACGCTGATCGGAAAGCTTTCATCGATGTTTTTCAGGTGAGTGGGAACAATGATCGATTTATGGAGGTTGACCCTGCGTGGTCGCTCGACGATCAAATCATCGCATTTAGTACCTATGAAGGGGAGGGCGAGTGGAATGTCGAAGGTGTTGAACCCGAGAATTTAAAGTTCTGGAAGATCAAAACAGTGGAATGGAACTTGCCGGGACAAAATGCAGAAACCATTTGGTCAGACACCTCAAGCACCCGTGTATCGTGGTTGCCCATATATTTTCAAGACAACTCGACCATTCTTGCCATCATGTCGTCTTTTCCGGAACCACCGACACCCTACTTCTTTGGAACTCAATCTCATTTAATCACGATCAATACATTAACCGGAGAAGAAACACCGTTACCGGGCGGCGAGAATTGTTATTTCCCAGATTATGTTAGTGCCCCTCCTCTTGAATAGAGGAGAGGTGAGCCGCAAAGAGAGACTGGGTCCTGGAACTCCTCCCTGAATAGACACCTACACCATGTGTTGATGGAGCAGTGTCCGATAATCGGAATGAACAGCAGGTTGATTTAATTTTGTCTCCTGCGCCCGATTGCGGCCAAGCCCATGACACCCACGCCCAGCAACAAGGCCGTGCCCGGCTCGGGGACGATCTTTTGCAGGCTCAGCTGGAGGGAGTTGTAGCCGCTAAAAGCCACACCCGGGTCAAAGATGGCGGGCATTACCAAGTTGACACTGACCGTCGCGGATCCCAGTGCCTTCATCCCTGTCACGCTGGTGAAGTTGGCCTTTTGGGCCATGAAGGTTTCGATCACAGGATGGGTCGTAGGACCGACGTTGGTTGTGCCAGTGAAGGTGTAAGAAATCGCATTGACCACACGAGTGGTTGTGTTTGCCACAGGCGCGGCACCCGCAGGGTTGTATAGGGCAGCTGCCCCCATGATGGTCGAAGCACCATTACGTGTGTAGTGCGCTTGCGGGTAACCACTGGGATAGACGCTGTTGATAGTGGCCCACTGATAGAACCTATTGCTGTGTGCACCTCCACGAACGGAAGCAGTACCCGTCACCCAAGGAAGCGCCTGGCCATGGTTGGCAGCAGCATAGGCAATGTTCCAAGTGGTATAGTTCTTCCCCAACACGCTCATATTTACCGACGTACCCATAAGTCTCATGCCACCGCGAAGACCTATCGGGCCACCAAATCCACCCTGAACCGCAAGGAAGCCACCATCATTGGCGTACATAAGTTTTGTGGGTCCAGTATTGGCGTGCTGCCACGTTGTAGAACCGCCAGAAACGGGGAAGTAATTCGGGTTGTCGGTAAAGAAGCCTTGAGCCTTTGCCAAACTGATATTGCCAACATCCAATGTGCCAGGGTCATTCCAAAGATTCACAGTGGCTGCGACCGGGACCCCCGTAGTTGCAAGGTCCGCGTACAAATCTTTGAGGGCCACCACAGTTCCCGGAACCTGGATGGATAGGACGTTGCCACCAGTGTCAACATTTACCTGCACCACTGCACCAACAACCAAGGGCACCTGGATCGACGAAAAGACTGGGTCAAGAAGCAGTTCGACCTCCGACCCCGCCATGATCCGATAATCTTCCAACGCCGCCTTGGCAGGCATTGCAAAATTGAGTGTGAGTACTGCTGCAGCAAAGAGCCCTAAAGCTTTCTTCATCACTATTTTCTCCCACAAGAATTTTGAAATTAACGTGTGTTAGTGCAATTTCTATACCCGCTGTAATTTTGTAAAAGCTGAGGAATGCCAGCGAGTTGCAATATCTAAACTCAAGCCTATGAACACGCAGAAGAAACCTTTTACCCATAATGGGAAAGCAGGTCGCCCCCTTGGCTTAATATCCTCCGCGACGCCGTCTAGCGGATCAAGAGGCAGGCTGCTCAGTCGGTTTTCTTGACGAGATTAAATTGAGCTGGATGGTTGTAACTCTGCCAGTAGAGTGGCAGCCATCGAGATTCGGCGATCGTCTTCAAATAATCCTGGAATCAGGACTGTGGGTGCCATGCCACGGAGGTTGAAGTTGACAACTGTCACGTGACAGGTACAATCAGACAGAAGAGGTCGTGGAAGAAATATGAGTATGCAACCCCATGAAGTCAGACGCTGGGTTCACCGTTGCAATAGTACAGCGGCGATCCTTTTGCTGATCACCGGCACCTTGGTTGCCCTGCCAGACTTGCGAACCGCTATCTATGGTAGTGGTGGACGAGTGCTTCCCGATGTGCACGTGTGGACCGGGGCAGTGTTTGTGTCGGTGCCAATCCTGGCGTTCCTGTTTGCAGGCGGTGCGCTGCTGACAAATCTAAAAAATCGGGTTTTTGGCTCCAACACGGTTCACTGGCGACGTGTGCATCTCGGTATTTCCCTTGGATCCTGTTTTATGATGGGGCTCACTGGACCGATCATGTGGCTTGACTCGATTCGGCAATTACCCATTGCCATGATGGATATGATTTTTCTAATCCATCTGAGCTTTGCCTGGATGCTTGGTTTGGCCTTACCTGTGCACCTGTGGATGGCGCGTCAATCCATTGTACGAATCACCAAAAGCTGGCTCAGAATAAATACCAAACCGGCCTTCTCAAAAAATTGATAGATAAATCCGAAACAGATCGTTTCGTTCCTTTCGGTGATCCAATTCAACGCTGGAGGTTACTTGACAGCGATGCAATTTGTCCTAATGTATACATAGACAGGTTTCGATATATAGATATGTAAAGAATGCCCGAAGGGCGGGTTGATTTGACGGTAGGTTGGTCGAGGAACTGTTCGAGGAACTAAAAGTGGCTGTGACATCAGATGAGAAGCTTGAGAATTTCTTCAAGGCGGTTGGAGATCCGACACGCCTCAAGATTCTGAGCTTGCTGCGTAAAAAAGAGATGTGTGTGTCCGACGTGTGCAATCACTTTGACATGGCGCAGCCCACAATTTCGCATCACCTCAGCATCTTGAAGAACGTAGGCGTAGTAAAAGCTCGTAAGGAGGGAAAGAGTGTGTACTACCGCCTGAATCCCTGCTGTATCGATGATTGTTGTGGAGGGTTCATGAAAAGATTTGACTGCTGCTGAGCCAGAAGCGCTTTTTTTTTGACCTTAAATATAGATACATATCGATATATAGATATGTTGAGAAAGTTCTCAATCAGGAGAAACCAAAGAGGAAAGAAAAGGAGAAGAGGAATGTCTGAACAAGCATGTTGCAATTTTGAAGTGACGAAGTTGGAGAATGGCTTCCAGGTTGTGGTGACCGGTTGCGATTGTCAGGAGTTGATCGAGAAATGCCTTGCGAAGTGCTGTGATGAAAAGGGTGGGTCGAGCGAGTGCTGTTGATGAGCAAGTAGCAGGTCACTTCGGCGACCCGGCCAAGATGGCGGGTCGCCTCAACGGGCCGTTTCGTTCCTATTGAACAGGCGAAGCCGCACCCCCTCTTGGACACACCTCGGACACGGTAGGCACCTTCATCATTGACATCTGGTCGCTCTAGAGTTCACGAGCGTAGAGAGCGCCTTTGCCTCTCGGAGATCTGCTGAACGCTAGTGGGAAGACGGTATTTTTAGATTCGCAGGTGTGCGAAAGCTGATTTGCTAGTACCCTTGTGGTGGTTTTGCGTTTAGAAACGCTGGATTAAGGGAGCTGCATGACTAGAAAAACGGTTCTTTTGGAATTGTTGGCGCTGATACTTCTGCTGCCGGCGACAGTCGCCTGTGCCGCAGTTGAGTGTGAATACAGCGAGATCGAGACCCAGGCAGTCCCGGGCCATGAAACGCAGGAGGAGCTGGTGGCTCGTCTGGAGCAAGAGCTGCAAGACCGCTTAAACCGGTTTGAACAATGCGTCGAAAGCACAGAATCTGACGCCGCTGCATCGTCATCCTCGGCTGCGGGTGGTGGTGAGGCATCGTCCAGTTTGGCGGGCAGTGAGCCGGTCCAGGTCCCCTTACCAGAGGGCAGTGCTCAAGAGTCGGCCAGTGCTCAGGCGGAGGCTCTTGCTGAAGGGTTGGCCAGTATGGAAACTGCTGACAGCGTGGAGGCGGGGGCGAGTCGGGAAGGTGACAATACCAATGGCCCGCCCGTACCGGCCGATATTCCGCCGGGTACGGACGACGACGTGGTGGCGGCGCAGTTAAGAGAGGCGGCGCAAGCCTCCGGCTCTGAAGATCTCTGGAATGAATACCGCCGTTACAAAGGCTTGCCAACCGAGTGACGGATGAGAAAGGATTTCGCGAAAGCTGCAGTGTGCGCGACTGCAATCAAGATAGTCGGTTCAACCGCGGAGAAGGTCCAATGCATAAACCAATAAAGATTTGTTCAGCCTTCGTTATCGGTTTGTTGCTGACCTCATGTGCGAGTAGTAACGGCGGCTCGTCGGTTGCCGTGGGTCCCGGCGCGGACAGTGAATCGGAAGCTGCGGCAAGTTTCGTGTCGCCCGCGCCCTATCTTCTTGAGCTCGCCATTCCTGTGCTTGATCCCGGCCTGCCGGAGGATGAATACGCCTCCATCGATAAAGGTATCTGGCCAGAGTTGCGGCATGCCGAGGCCAATCGCATGGCCTGGATGCTAAAAATGGCCGCTGACAAAAGCCAAAGTTTCTCAACGGTACGGGTGACGCCAACGGCCTCGGTCAGTGCCGACATTTATATGCTGGGCGAAATTCTTAAATCCAACGGCGAAGATCTGACGTTCAAAATTGAAGTGGTCGATGCCTCGGGCAAAACCTGGTACACCGAAAAATATACACATCGTACCGTGAGCTATTGGTACGAAGATCCGCGCAATGTCGGGCAAGATCCGTTTGCAAACCTTTACGTTGAACCGATCAACGACCTGATTGCTTACCTTAAAAAGAAAAAGCCCGATGACATTGCCAGAATTGAGGAAATATCGCGCTTACGCTTTGCCCAGAGTTTTGCACCGGAAGCTTTCAGTGACTACCTGGAAGTGAAACGAGGCCAGGTACACCTGGTAGGGGCGCCTGCCGCAGATGACCCCATGGTCATGCGCACCGATGCGATTCGTGTGCGCGATAAACTTTTTGTTGAATCTTTCCAGGGCTACTACTCGACGTTCGCCGGTGAAATGGATGAAGCCTATTACCTGTGGCAAAGAGACAGCGGGTTGCAAGCGTCTGCAACGCGCAAAGCCAAACAGATCGCCGCCTTGAAAACCGCAGTGGGTGTGTTGGTGGCGGTAGCGGGTGTGGCGGCGATAGCCAACGCGCCGACCGATAAATACGGCAACTCGGATCCGGTCAATGTACTTGGGGGTACCGCTGCCGTCATTGGTGGCGGCCTATTGGTGGGTAGTGGTATTGGAAGTATGCAGGAAGCGCGGAGCCACAAAGAGGTGTTGGGCGAGTTGGGTAGGAGTATCAACGCCGATGTGGCTCCCCGGGTCATTGAAATGGATAACACGACGACAACCTTAACCGGTACCGCAGAGGAACAATTTACCCAGTGGCGTGGGGTGCTGGGTCAGATCTACGAAGCCGAATCGACGCCGGTGGGAACGATCAACATCGTGGAACCTTGCAGTGATGGAGATGACATCGAGTGCTGAACAGCGCATCGGTGCCGGTGGCGGGAGTCTGCTTGAACCGTTAAGCGGCTAGGGGTAGTTAGTTATCAACGACGATACGAAGCGCGATAACGACGACGATGGCAACAGCGCTCTCGACACTGCTTTGGTGGCGCGAGCCAAACATCGAGCTGCGCTCCAATCCAAAGTGTTGATCTCCATCCTGGGTGCAGCCGTTCTCGGTGTCGTGTTGCTGACGGCTTCATGGCTGTCGGGTCGATCGGCTGCTGATCGTTCTGATCCGCCTGCACTGGAGTTGGCAACGGCAACGACAGCGCACACCACCCCTAACGCTGCAGCGGAAGCGTGTAGCACCGATAGCGCGCCGGACTCACCCGCTTGTGCGTCCCGTACGCAGGCGTTGGAGTTGCTGCGTGAAGTCAACGCCACGGCCGAACGCTTGCAGGTGATGTCGCCCGAGCGCTGGGCGGGGAACGCCTACACAGATGGTTTGAGTGCATTCGAAGCGGCGCAGCAAGCCATTTTGAAGAGCGAATTTAGCACGGCACTCAGCGACCTGGAGAACGCCAAAAGCTTGTTGATGGGGGTGGAGGGCAGTGCGGTGGGTGTGGCTCTGCAGTCGGCAATGGAAGGCTGGAATAAACTCGATGCAGGCAATCCCGAGATTGCGCTGGAGATGTTTGATCTCGCACTGCTGATCCAACCCGATAATGCCGGAGCGATGAGCGGCCGCAACCGAGCGCTGGTCTATGAGCAAGTGCGAACGCTGGAGAGCGAGAGCCGACGCCTGTTGCAATCCGGCAATGCCGTCGAGGCCGAGAAAAAGTTGCGCCAGGCGGCGCAACTGGATGCTGCAGATCCGGCGATTCAGTCCAGCTTGGCGGAAGTCAGCGCGGCTGTCCGCGAGGAGAAGCTCGCTGCCGCAACCAAACTCGGATACCAGGCGCTTGAGCAGGGTTCGTACCGCCATGCCGCCGATTATTTTGATCGGGCCCTGGCCATGGATTCACAGTCGGCGGCAGCGCGCGAGGGTAAGAAGCTGGCCTTGGCGGAGCTCGCAGTCCAGCAGCGCCAGAGCTACGAGGCACAGTCTGCCGCAGCGGTTGAGCAGGGGCGTTGGGCCGAGGCCATCACGAGTGCTGAAGCGGCACTGCGTCTAGATCCTGCTTCAAGTGCGGCGCGTGCCAGCCTGCAACAGGCGACTCGGGGGCAGCAACTCGAAGCTTCACTGGATCAAATTCTCAGCGCACCCAGTCGTCTTTCCGATGCCGGTGCCTACAAGGATGCGCAGGCGGTCGCGCAGGCCGCTCGCAGCGCTGGTGATCTAGGGCCGCAAGCGCCGAGAAAAATCGAGGCACTGGAAACCCTGCTGGCCAGCATGGCAAAACCACAAAAACTCGAAGTCGTTTCCGATGGGTCAACCATTGTTGCTGTCGAGCGAGTGGGCTCGCTCGGACAAATCGACAAAGTAACCATTGAACTTAAACCCGGAAAGTATGTGTTACGAGGTTCGCGTCAGGGCTATCGTGACGTGCGCATGGAAATCGACGTCGCTTCGGGTTCTTCACTAAACAGCTATGAGATCATTTGCAATGAACGAATCCCTTGAAGCGCTGCGCGCGGCGCGCTCCGAGGCACGGCGACGAGGGCTTGCCTTTATTGCGGCGGCAGTGTTGGCCATGCTGTTGCTGTTGCTCTACTTCATCTTCTCTGCCGGGGCGGTGATTCGCATTCAACCGGAGGAGGCTGCGGCGCAGGCTGAAACTCGCTTGAGCCAGGGCCTCGGTTTTATTTATAAGGGCAGTGTTTTTTCGCTCGGTAGCAAGGTCGAATTGGATGTTTCGGCGGAAGGATTTGCGCCGCTCATTGTGCCTGTGGATCTAGCCGCGGTGGCCGGGGTGATCAGCATTGAAATGCAGGAGCTGCCCGCGCAGGTGCGCATCACCACCCACCCCCCATCGAGTGAAACGCGGTTGTACCTGAATGGAAATTTGCTGGTAGCGGGGCCGATGTATGAGGGTCAGCTCAGCGCAGGTGAGGTTGAGTTGAGCATCAAGAACCCGTCCATGGACACTCAAATCCGGCCCTTGCTACTCGAGCGCGGGGGCAATCTAGAGCTGGACATCGAGTTACCCATTCATACCGCGACGGTCAGCTTGCGCACGATGCCGCTGGACGCCGCGATTATTATAGATGGAAATTCATTGGAAAATTCAGAGCAGGGTTTAGTGTTGGCAGCGGGAAAGCATCAGCTGGAAATCAGTCACGAAGATTATGTGACGCAGCTGGATGAAGTGGTGATTACCCGCAGCATTGACAATCTTGCCCTCGACTACCAACTCCATCTCAAACCCGGTGTGCTGAAAATTAGCTTGCAGCCGGATACAGCACTGCTGATTGTAGATGGCCGGGAGGTTCGCGGTGCCTATAACGAGATTCCCGTTGCAGCCGGGAGTGAGGTGCAGCTGGTCGCCACTCAGCCTGGATATACCCGCTATACCCGTACGCTGTCGCTGGCCACCCAAGAGGAAAAAGAGCTGTCGATCACATTGTTGGAGCAACGTGGCAAGATCGAGGTGACGGCGACACCCGAGGGCGAGGTCAGGGTCAATGGCAAGAGCGTGGGTCAGACGCCGGTTCACCTCGATTTGCTGGCGGTAAACCAACTGATTGAGATCCGGAAGTCGGGCTATCGGACAGTCAGCAGAAATATCACCCCGCAAACTGGAAAGACGCAATCGATACACGCGACCTTGCTCAGCGAAAAGGATGCGCGCATCGCCGAGGCGAAGCCGGTGATGGCCAATTCTCTGGGGATGCAGCTGCGCTTGTTTTCTCCGGGTAAACTGGAGATGGGTGCAGCGCGCAACGAGCCGGGTCAAAGTGCGAATGAAATATTTCGCAAGGTAGAAATCACCCGTCACTTTTATCTAGCGGAGCAGTTGGTAACGGCGGATCAATATGCGCAGTTCAAACCGTCGCTGGGTTCATCGGGTAAGAGACCTGCGGTGCAGATGAGTTGGATCGACGCCGCTGAATTTTGTAACTGGCTAAGTGCCAAAGAACGCTTGTTACCGGTGTATAAAATTTCTGCTGGCACGCTTGTTGGTGTTGATTCTTTTGCTGATGGTTACCGTTTGCCCACGGAAGCGGAGTGGGCGTGGGTGGCCCGCTATGGTCGCTATGCGCAACCGCCGCGCTACAGCTGGGGGAACAATCTGCCCGTTCCCAAAAACGCTGGGAATTTTGCCGACGAAACGGCCAAGGCACGGGTCAGTGTCTATATACCTCAGTACAAAGACGGCTTCTCGGGACTCTCGCCCGTAGGCGCTTTCAAAGCCAATGCCAATGGCATCTATGATATTGGTGGTAATGCGCGGGAGTGGAACCACGATTTTTATGAGTTGATGCCCATGCGCCAGCCCGGTTTGGAAGTGGACCGACTCGGACCGGCGCAGGGCGATAGCCATGTGCTGCGCGGTTCCAGTTGGCGCACCGCTGATATCAGTGCGATCCGCTTGGTGGCGCGTGCGCAGGGTAGCGCTGGGAGTGATGATGTCGGCTTCAGAGTGGCACGCTGGTTGGGTGGATACTAAACCCTTTGATGAGTAGGGGAGGAGCTATGTTGTATCGTCTTATTTTATTGTTGTTGTTGGCCTTAACCGTAAGCATGTTGCCGTGGTCGCAGAGCGGCAAGGCCGAAGCGCCGACAGGCAAGAAAGTGCCGCCGACCGACATGGAGAAATTCTCGCCCAGCCAGGTCATTTCCGTCGACAATGCTGTCGCCTTTCCGGTGGATATTTAGTATGAGTGCCAAAAAATGGAGTCGTCCCAATCTTGATTTTCTAACGCAGCTTCCCCGCGGTTTTGTGGTGCAACTCGGTGGCCTGCTGGGCTCGATCATTCTGGTCCATCTGTTTTATCTGGTTTACATCCGGCCCATTGCCGCGGGTCTGATCGCTGCAGCAGCAGAGGCCGGCACCAGTGTGCCGCGCGCCATGCCAATCGTACTCAAGGACTACGAGCAGGAAATTTGCCTGATGCTGATGCTATGGGCGATGCTGTTGATCGGACAGAAAATCTACCGGATTATTCAACAGCGTTACATCCTCGATGCCGACATCCTCGGCTTGCCCGGGGATGAGGTGCCAAGCGTTGCCGAGATCAAAGAAAAGCTTTCAACCCTCGGTGCTTTGGAAGCTGGCATCCTCGACACCGTGGTGGTTAAAACGCTGATGTCCGTGATGCGCCGCTACTGCAGTACCGGCGATTTGCAAAGCGCTGCTGAAGCGTGCATTGCCGCAGCCGATAACGAGGCGTCGCGCATGGAATCGGGACTGTCCATGATTCGTTACATCATCTGGGCCATTCCCTCCATCGGATTTATTGGCACCGTACGCGGCATTGGCAACGCACTATCGGAGGCACAGCTGGCCCTGCAAGGCGATATCGCCGGCATGACCGAGAGCCTCGGGATCGCGTTTAATTCCACGCTGGTCGCTTTGTTGATTAGCATCTTACTGATGTTGTTGGTGCACCAGCTGCAAGAGATGCAGGATTCGCTGGTGCTGGAAACAGAAGAGTATTGCGATCGCATTTTTCTTGCGCGCTTGCACCTATAGGGGGCCGTAGGCCGTGGCTCGAAGATCGCGTCGTGAAGCCCCTGGTTTTAACCTCGCCTTTCTGGACATCATGTCCTGTGGGCTGGGCGCAGTCATTTTGATTTTTCTTCTGATGAAGCACAATGCCGATCGGTTTACCCCTGCGGCTGAGACGCTGGAGTCGGATCTGTCCACCGCGACGCAGCAAAGTGCAGCGCTGGAGGAGGAACTGCAAAATCTTGTCGCCATTCAGGATGAGGGTCGGAAGAAGGCAGGTCATCTGCGCGCTGCGGTGAATGCCTCGGAAGTTGAATTAGACAAGCTCGAGGCTGAAAATCAGAATAAGCAAGGCGTCGGTAAAAAACTCCAAAAAGCAGCGACCACACTTACACAGAAACAGAAGAGTGCGCCGATCCCCATTCAGGGCAAGGCGGTGGAGCAATACATCATCGGAATGAGTGTCGAGGGTCGGCGCATCGCCATCCTGTTGGATACCTCTGCCTCGATGACGGATGAAAACCTGATCGATATTGTGCGTCGCAAGGTCCAAGCGGATGCCGCCAAAAAAGCCGGTCCAAAGTGGAAACGCGCGCTTAAAGCGACCCGGTGGCTGGTGTCCAAAGTGCCGGCCAGCAGCGAATACTCGGTGATCGGTTTTCAAGCGTCAGCGAGTTCCTTGTCGTCGTCGTCGGCCACCTGGCTAAAGGCGGCGGATACCGGTGCGGCGGGCAATGTGTCGGCAAAGCTCAGTGGCATCGTGCCCACGGGTGGCACCAACTTTGAAGCGGCGGTCGATCGGGCCTTGGCACTTCGGCCGAAGCCTTCGAACATTTATATTGTGACCGACGGTCTGCCCACCATGGGTGTGGGTAGGACGCCCATGCTCAAGGGTTGCGGTAAGAACAAAGTCTCGGAGGAATGCCGCAGTGCACTCTTTGCCAGAGCCTCCGCAAAATTAACTGGGGCGAGAGTGCCAGTTAATGTGATCTTGCTGCCCATGGAAGGCGATCCCACTGCGGCTGATGCCTACTGGCGGCTGAGCCTGTATACGGGCGGCGTGATGCTGGCCCCGCCACGGAGTTGGCCATAATATGCGCCGGCGTAATTTCGAAATTTTCAGTCTGTCGTTTCTGGATGTTATTTCCTGTGGCTTTGGTGCCATCGTGCTGCTGTTATTGATATCAAAAACAGGCAGTGTGCCCGAGCCGGAGCCGTCATCCGGACGCGAGACCATGGCTTCGTTGCTCGCCGTTCAGGATGCCAATGATCAAGTTCGCGCGGCCATTGGCCGCGCTGCGGGTGAGAACGAATCATTGGATAAAGAAGTGGGCGATCTGAGTCGTGCGCTGGGACGGATGAGTCAGAAAATGCAGGAGCAGCAACAGCTCGCCGAAAGTCTGGAGCAGGGCAATGCGGCCCTGCAGGCCGAGATCGTGGGCTCCGCACAGGCCTTGAATCAGCGTAGCAGCGCTGCGGCCAGCACCAAGGAAGTCGGCGGTATCCCGGTCGACAGCGATTATGTCATCTTTGTTGTCGATACCTCGGGCAGTATGCAGGCGGTGTGGAGCAAGATGACGAAGGTGGTTGAAGACATCATAAAAATTCATCCCACGGTCAAAGGGATTCAGGTCCTCGACGATATGGGGACGCCGATGCTGCGTGGTTTTGAAGGTCAGTGGTTTCCGGATACACCAATCTTTCGCGCCATGTTGCTGCGCGATCTGGCGCGCTGGAACTCGTATTCCAACAGCAATCCCACCGAAGGTGTACAGGAGGCCATTAGCGCCTATTGCAAACCCGGGATGAAAGTCGGGATCTATGTTTTTGCGGATGATTTCAGTGGCAGTGCTGATCTGGTGTTGCGCGATCTCGAAATCCGGACAAGGCGACTGAAATTGCCGGTCGGCAGCTTTCGAATTCACGGTGTTTTATTCAATACCCAAACCGGATGGCAGACGGCAAATTTTCTGCGTCACCTGACCGATAAATACGATGGCAGTTTGATTACCGTGGAGTAGTGTGAGCTCAAAAGGAGATGATTAAATGCGGTATCGGCAACTCGGCGCGAGTGGTGTGCGGGTGAGTGAAATATCACTGGGAACCTGGCTTACCTTCGGCCTTCAGATTGATGCCGACACGGCGCAGCAATGTGTGGATACCGCTTTTGAATCTGGCATAAATCTTTTTGATACGGCAGATGTCTACAAGCAGGGTGCGGCTGAGGAAATGTTGAAGAGATGCCTGACCCGCTATTCACGTGATGAATATGTTCTTGCCACCAAGACCTTTTTCCCAATGGCAGATCATCCCAATGCACGAGGTCTATCGCGTAAACATATTATTGAATCTTGTGAGGCGAGCCTTTTGCGCCTTGGGGTCGATCACATTGATTTATACCAATGCCACCGTTTTGACGAGACGTGCCCGGTCGAAGAAACAGTCCGCGCCATGGGGGATCTGATTCGTCAAGGAAAGATTCTTTACTGGGGCGTTTCTCAGTGGGATGGAGAGCAGATCTCCGAAGCTTGTGCACGGGCAGAGCATCGTAATGAGGATCGGCCCATCGCATGTCAGAGTCGATATCACCTGCTCGATCGCCAGATCGAGCAATCGGCGATTCCGGCCTGTCGTACTCATGGTTTGGGGCTTCTGGTCTACTCACCGCTGGCACAAGGCTTGCTCTCTGGGAAGTACAGCAAGGGGAGGGTCCTGCCCACAGCGCGAGCGAGTCAGGCAGAGGAAATTTCCAAGTTCATCGCTCCTTGGTTCAATAAGGAGGTTTCGCTTTGCATTGATCGCTTCGTAGATCTTGCCAACCAGGCCGGATATACACCTGCGCAGCTCGCCCTGGCTTGGCTGCTAGGGCGCAGCGAGGTGTCGAGCGTCATCTGTGGTGCCTCTCATCCAGCACAGATCCTTGAAAACACGAAAGCCCTCGACGTGATTTTGGATGAGGGGTTGGCGAGCCGTGTTGAGGAGATCTTCTCGGACTGGGAACACCTGCTCGAAATTACCTTCTGATCAGCCCAGCCTCTCTTTGGTGTAGTCCAACTCTTTTTGCACCCCATCTTCCGTCTGTGCGGTGGCAAACTTCTCGGCCTTGCCGCCGATGAGGGGGATCTTCACCTTGACGTCGTACTTCACACTGTAGACACAACCCTTGCCCTTGGGCTTTAAATCGAAGGTCCCCTTGATTTTAATGGGCTGGCCATGGACGATGTAATCGAAGCTGCCGGAGTAGCCGTCTCCTTTGCGCTTCCATTCTTCGGTCATCTGCACCTGCTGTTCGGAGTTGAAGATCTTGGACAGGAAAGAAGGTAGCTCCCGCTCAAGCTCTCGGTTCTGGATGACCCGGATGATGTCGCCATCCTCTTCCACTTCGCATTCGGCGCTGAGCTCGCCTAAATCCATGCTGCGCTCCACCAGAAAATCAGGATCGGTGAGTAGCTCGAAGGCTGTCTCCACGTCACACCCATACTCGCACTTCAAAGCCATATCGATCTCCCTTTCATTCGTTAGCTGCCCCAAGACACCGGGAAGAAAATCTAGCCCAACCTCGCGGCCTGTGCGTTATTTTGCTTGGGATCCGTGAGGTATATCCCAAGCGAGTGAGTAGGGCGGGAAGAGGAAATTCCAATTTTTGACTTCGGTAGCACCAAAATCCGTTCTGCAAGTGTACAATCTGAAGAAAGCCCACCGCTCATCGGTGGGCTCGTCGAATAGGGGGGAGAAGCCGTGGCTGAATTTCAAACCATTCTCGATTGTGCTTACCACTGGGAAAAAGAAGCTCCCGATCGCGTTTACTTCACTCAACCCATGGGGGGAGGCGATGCGAACCTGAAAGACTGGACCTACGGCGAAGCGATTGGGGAAGCGCGGCGCATGGCCAGCTACCTGAAAGGGCTCGGGCTTCCGCCAAAGAGTCAGATCGCCCTCTGCTCCAAAAACTGCGCCCATTGGATCATGGCGGACCTGGCCATTTGGATGGCGGGGCACGTCAGCGTTCCCCTCTTTCCTACCCTCACTGTCGAGACACTGAGCTTCATTTTGGAGCACTCCGAAGCCAAGTTGCTCTTCGTCGGAAAGCTCGACCCCGTCTGGGAAGAAATGAAAGCGGGGGTCCCCAGCGACCTGCCGCAAATTGCATTTCCTTTGGCGCGCCCCAATGACCTCACCCAATGGGATGAGATCATCGCCAATAACGAACCCTTGATGGATCCCGTGGAACGCTCTCCCGAAGAGATGGCCACCATTATCTACACGTCGGGCAGTACCGGGCAACCCAAAGGGGTAATGGTCAATTTCGGTCCCATGCTGGCCTGTGCCGAAGGGGCCACGCAAGCTCTCCAGATTACGCCTGACGAGCGGATGATTTCCTATCTGCCCTTGGCGCACGTGATGGAGCGCTGGTTGGTTGAGTGCGCCTCGCTCCGTGCTGGCTTCCATGTCTTCTTTGCTGAAAGCATCGACAGTTTCGTGCACGATATCCAGCGCGCGCACCCCACCTTATTCATCTCGGTGCCCCGCCTATGGCAGAAATTCCAAAGCGGTGTCTTTGAAAAATTACCGCCAGAAAAGATGGATCGTCTTCTGCGCATCCCGCTCTTGAACCGGCTCATCAAGAAAAAGGTTTTGAAGGGCTTGGGCCTGGACGCTGTGACCTTTGCCGGTACGGGCTCGGCACCCATTCCCGATGAACTGGTGCAGTGGTTCCGCAACCTGGGCCTCGACCTGGCCGAGGGCTATGGCATGACGGAAAATTTCAGTTACTCCCATATGCCCAAACGCGGGGACTCTCGCGTTGGTACGGTGGGCTCCGCTTGTGCCGGTGTTGTGTGTCGAATCAGCGAAACCGGGGAGGTCGAGATCCAGAGCCCGGGCATGATGACGGGTTACTTCAAACGCCCCGATTTGACGGCGGAAACCTTTACTGCAGATGGCTTCTTGAAAACGGGCGATCTCGGTTCCATCGACGAACGCAAATTTCTGAGCATTACCGGACGCAGCAAGGAGATCTTCAAGACCTCCAAGGGGGAGTACGTTGCCCCTGCACCCATCGAAAAACTCCTGGGCAACCAAGCGCGCATTGAGTCTTGCTGTGTCGAGGGCGCCAACTTCCCCCAACCCATGGCCATGCTCATGCTCTCTGAAGATGCGCTGGCGTCCATGGAGAATGGGGGGCGAGAGAAAATCGAGAAGGAACTCAGCACGCACCTCGACGCGGTCAACGCCGAATTGGCCACCTGCCAGAAGCTACAATTTGTCTGCGTCGTGAAGGAGCGCTGGCTGCCTGAAAACGATTTTCTCACCCCGACGATGAAAATCAAGCGGGGCACCATTCACGATGCCTACGGTCC
Source organism: Pseudomonadota bacterium (assembly GCA_003353845.1). Taxonomy (GTDB): domain Bacteria; phylum Myxococcota_A; class UBA9160; order UBA9160; family JADFDR01; genus GLO-12. Next base: position 19,984 of record PIVT01000005.1, read on the forward strand.
GAAGTACGCGAGCTGGTACGATCAGGAAAAACGGATCATTTGGGCGGAGTAAAAACGGGCAGGCCATTGAGACTCGGCATGTTGGGCGCTGCGAGGATCGGTGATTGGGGTGTTGTTCAACCGGCGCGTCGCGTGGAGGGGGTCGAGTTGGTCTCCCTCGCGGCCAGAGACCGTAAGCGCGCGCTGTCCTATGCGAAAAAGCATCAGATCCCAGTGGTACATGATTCCTACGAATCGCTGTTGGCGGATCCTGAAATCGATGCCATCTACAATCCACTTCCCAACTCTTTGCACTGCGAATGGAGCATCAAGGCGCTGGATGCGGGCAAGCATGTGTTGTGCGAAAAACCTATTGCATCCAATGCCCATGAGGCGAAGAAGATGGCGGAGGCGGCGACTCGAAACCGTCGGGTGCTGATGGAAGCCATGCATTACCGTTTTCACCCCATGGCCCAACGGATGCGGGAAGCTGTTACCCAGCTTGGCGCCATTCATCGCATTGAAACCAGTATGTGCGTGCCTCTCTTCTTGTCCAAGGATATTCGTTATCGCTACGAATTGGCTGGCGGGGCCGCTATGGATCTGGGGGTTTATGTGGTGAACCTGATGCGTTTTCTCGGCGAAGCCTCTGGACAGAAAGCGCTGGCGAAAAACCCGTCTATCAAATCGACCCAGGTGAAACTGCATGATGAGCGTGTTGACCGCGCCATGAAGGTGGATGTGGGTTGGGAGAATGGCACCACGGGGCGACTGCATTTTTCCCTGTGGTCCTCCACTCTGCTGAAACTGTCAGCGCGAGTGATGGGTGAGCACGGAGAACTCAAGCTGACCAACCCCTATGTCCCCCATACTTTTAATGGCCTCAGGTTGCGATTGGGAGAGCGAAAAACCAAAGAAAAGATTCGGGGCGAGGCCACCTATACCTATCAGCTGCAGGAATTCGTCAACCGGATTCGCCAGGGGGAGCGCCACTCAATGGACCTTTCGGACGCAATAGGCACCATGGAGATGATCGATGCCATTTACGACAAGGCCGGGCTGCCGCGCCGCGGAAATTCCAGGATTGATTAGGTAAACACTGTATTCCCAGGAGGCGAGAATCCCCTGCGTTTACAGCTCGAAACCCGCTAATCGGCCGACACCGCGCGTAAGAAGGCAAACGGACCGAGCCGATCCGCCCATTTCGCTCTCATCGTCCCACTCGGGGCGATTATTTTTAAACACTGTAGTTTGCTGAATAGCCTCGGGGTGTTACGTTTCCCGCCCGGCAACGCCCGATTTGCCGCTGCGGAGAGGAACGAATGAGCCCCAGTTCTACAAAAAATCAGACTGACGGAATCAAGATTCGAGACGGCCTGCTGGCCGAGTTCGCCGACGTCTACACGCCCGAGGTGCTTGAGGCCCTAGCCGCCATGGCCCGCTTCAACAAGGACCAGAAGGCTTTGATGAGCGCACGCATCGAACGACGCGCTCGCCGTTTCAATAATAAGGAGAGCATCGCTTTCCTCGACACCGACGCAGTCATTCCGGGCACGCAGATCAAGGTGCAGGACGCGCGAGACGGCAAGTTCGAGGGATCGCCAATCCCGGCCGATCTGCAGCGCCAGTGGATCCAAGGTACGGGTCCGGCTGCCAAGCCCAACGCCTCGGTGGCATCCAGCATCCGCAATGTCGCCTATGCGTTGCTCTCGGGTGCAGATGGCTGGATGTTTGACGGTGAGGATGCGCTTGGGCAGATCGACACCATGTCCTTGGAGAATCAGCGCAACCTTAAATTGGCCATCCACAGGGACCCCGTCTTCATGAACGCGGCTGAGCAGGTGGCCGGTGAGATGAACACTTGGGCCAAAGGTTTTCACGGTCGGGAGATTGTCTCCGATTGGAAAGAGCAACTGAGCTTCACCACCAAGATCTTCCGCGCGCGCGGCTTGCACCTCGACGATCGACACATTCGCGACGCCGACGGGCTGAGCTTCTCGGCGACGATTGTCGACATGACTACCTATGTTGTGAACAACTGCCAAGCGCTTCAGGCCGACGGCTCTTCCATTGTCCTTTACTGCCCCAAGATTCAGACGGCCCAAGAGGCCGCGTTGTGGAACGACATGCTCTCGGCCCTCGAAGCTCACCTCGGTTTGGAGGAAGGCAGCATCAAGGTCTACGTGCTCGTGGAGCAACTTGAAGCCACCTTCCAGTTGATGGAGATTCGCGCCGCACTGGGCAAGCACTTCGTCGGTTACAACACCGGTCGCTGGGATTACATCAACTCCGTTGCGGACGCCCTGGCTTGGGATCCGGACTTTATCAATCCCAACATTGAAGCCATCACCATGACCTATGGCTATATGCGTAATTACGAGGATCGCGTGCGCCGCGCCGTGAACACGCCCGACGCCTTGGGAAACTGTGCGCTCTGGCAGGGTGGCATGGAGCCGAATATCCCGGTGGGTTCGGAAGAAGGTGTGGCGAGCAGCATGAAGAAGGCCGTCGCGGGTGGCGAGCGCGAGCAGCGTGAAGGTGCCAGCGGCAAATGGGTGGCGCACTGGAAGATGGTGCACATCGTGCGCCCGATCTGGGAGAAGGTGGGGGAGGCCAACCAGCTGGGCCGCGGGTTCCCGCGCTTAAGTTACGCACAGAGTGACGCTGATGGACTGAGGCTGTTGGAAGATGCGCCGCGCAGCATTCGCGGTGCGCGCAATCTGCTCAGTGTTGGCCTGCAATATGGAAACGCCTTTGGTCGCGGCTTTCAGGCGGCGGCACTCAAGGCGGCTGACTTCTTTGGGGACGACGACATTCTCTATTTAATGGAGGACGCAGCCACGGGCGAGATTCGCCTCAGCATCCTCTGGGAGTGGGTTCACAAGGGCGCCCGACTCAGCGAGGACGATGCCGAGACGGGCCTCGCAGCTGGCGATTTGTTTTCAGCCGAGGTTTTCCAGCGCTTGCTCGCCGAAGAATACGAGAAGTTGCTCAAGGCCAGTGACAGGGACGTCCACGACGATTCCAAGAAGACGACGCTGCCCATTGCGCGTGAGATCGTCGAGACCTACGTGCTCGATGAGACCAAGGTGCCCTGGTACATCGATCTCTTGAACATCAACCTGAACAACCACGATTTTGAAGAAGCTAAAAGCCGAATTGAAAAATACATGTGTTCCTTCAAGCAAGACGGAACGCGCATCACGGAAAACTTAGATACGGCGACCGCCGTTTAGGAGAAAGAAGTGGAAACACTCGAGAAGAACATCAAGGCTGCCAAGAAGTCCATGAGCAGTCCGCGATTCAAGGAGATCACGCGTCTCTACAGTGCGCGTCAGATTGCCGAGCAGCAGGGCACCATCGAACAGGATTACACCATCGCGCGCACGGCCGCCGAAGGCATGTACGAGCGCCTGCGAGAACTCTTTGCTGAAAAGAAGTCCATCACGACCTTTGGCCCCTACTCGCCGGGGCAAGCCGTGGTGATGAAGCGCGTGGGCATTGAAGGCATCTACCTCGGTGGCTGGGCCACCTCCGCCAAGGGTTCGATGAATGAAGATCCAGGCGCCGACCTGGCCAGCTATCCGCTTTCCCAGGTGCCCGACGAGGCGGCCCCCATTGTGCGTGCTCTCCTCACGGCCGACAAGAATCAGCAGTTCCGGCGCGCGCGCATGACCGAGGCCGAGCGCGCCGCGGACCAGGTGGTAGATTACCGCCCCTTCATTATCGCCGATGCCGATACCGGTCACGGCGGTGACGCCCACGTGCGCAACCTCGTTCGACGCTTCGTCGAGGTGGGTGTCCCGGGCTACCATATTGAAGATCAAAAGCCGGGCTGCAAGAAATGCGGTCATCAGGGCGGCAAGGTGCTGGTTCCCGTCGACGAGCAGATCAAGCGCTTGAATGCTGCGCGTATGCAGCTCGACGTCATGCGAGTCCCGGGCATCATCGTGGCGCGCACCGACGCCGAAGCGGCCAACCTGCTGGACGGCAAGGGCGACGAGCGGGATCAACCCTTCCTTCTCGGTGCCACCAATCTTGAGGTTCCACCCTGGAAGGCGGGTTACCTCGCCATCCTGAAGAAGTTCAACGCCCTGGGCGTGGACGGAATCAACGGGCACCTGCTTTATCAGATTGCGGACAGCACCTACGCCGAGGCCGAAGAATGGCTGACAAGCCGGGGCATCTTCGAGTTGATCGAAGAGTTGGCCGCCGCACAGAAGAAGGACGGCACGACACCCGAAGTCATGTTGGACCAGGTCGCCAATAAATACGTCGAAATCTGGGAGACAGAGTCCGGGCTCAAGACCTTTGGTCAGGCCGTTGCCGAAGCCATGACCTTCCACTTGGACGAGGGTCGAGAGTTCGAACTATCTGTTGATGAGTGGATCGCATGGTCGAGCACGGTTTCCTATAAGGCAGCGTTGGAGAAGGTCCAGGCGATGGGCGTGGAGATCACTTGGGATTGCGAACTTGCGCGCACGCCCGAGGGCTACTACCCCGTCAAGGGTGGCATCGAGTACGCCATCGCCAAGTCCCTGGCCGTTGCGCCTTTCGCCGATATCATCTGGATGGAGACCAAGACCGCAGATCTGCCTTACGCCAAGCGCTTCGCGGAAGCGATGCATGCCGCGTATCCGGAGAAGATGCTGGCCTACAACCTTTCGCCTTCCTTTAACTGGGACACCACTGGGATGAGCGAAGATGAGATGCGTGATTTCCCTGCGGCGATCGCCAAGCATGGTTTCGTATTCAACTTCATCACCTACGGTGGTCATCAAGTCGACGGAATGGCGTCGGAAGAGTTCGCTACGGCCCTCAAGCAGGACGGCATGCTCAGCCTGGCGCGCTTGCAACGCAAGCTCCGCTTGGTGGAGTCGCCCTACAAGACGCCGCAGAGTCTGGTCGGTGGTCCGCGCCTGGACGCGGCACTGGTGGCTTCCTCGGGTCGCACGGCCACGACCAAGGCCATGGGCAAGGGTTCGACGCAGGTGCAGCATTTGATTCAGACGGAGGTTCCGCCGAGCTTGCTGGAAGGCTGGCTCGAGATCTGGGCCAAGGAGAACGGTCTCTCGGGTCCGTTCCGCGTGCAGCTTCGCCCACACACCGCAGGTTCCGAGCTACTGCAACTGAAGGTGCTCAATCCGACGGGTGACATGGTAGCGTCGGTGACCTTTGCAACCATCGCGGACCGTCGAGGGAGTCATATCCTATCCATCCGCGATCAAGAAACACACGACAAGTCGCTGCGAAAGAAGCGGCTCATGACCTTGATCCAGCTGTTCCTGTTCCATCGCTACAAGAGCAATTCGGTTCACTTTGTCAGTCCGACCGAGGACAATGAGAAGCAGGCCGCGGGCATGCAGACCTTCGGGATCTATGGCAATGTGAAGACCGAAGTCGGTGACATCATCGTGGCTGATGTGAGAACCGATACCATCGAAGAGTTGCTCGATGCCAATCGCACTGCGCTCGAGAACCTCATCGCCAAGCGATAAGGAGCGCGCGGCGAGCCACCTTTGTAGGGTGTCGAGCATGCCAAAAATGTCGAGTATGCCAAAAAAGAGCCCCACACCTACAGGTGTGGGGCTCTTTTTGTTGACCACAATGCTGAGAGTAGCGGCCTTGTGCGCTACCTCGGCCGCGACCAGCGCCCGCGCTGCTTTGGTGTGCGTTTCGGAGTGGGGTTCGAAGTGCTTCCTCTCTTGTTTCGTTGATCGTGTGCAACTCTGATGAGCGCAGCACCGTCCGTCTGATTCCCGGACAGATCCGTGGCGCGGTAGATGGCCGTGTAAATTCGGCCCGATCTCTTTCCGGATCGCTCGGCACGCACCTGGAATTCCCGATCATCGGTGTCCGTGTCAGCTCCTTGGATATCGTTGTCTGTATTCCCATCACCCCGTCCGTTGTCCGGTTCGCTGCTCGAAATCGAGTAGAGGATGACATCGATATCTTCTTCTGCATCACACTCGTCACTTACGTCCACATCGACGGTGATGTCGTGAAGTTCATGATTCGGGGGCCATAGCTTTGATGGATCTGCGCTTACCTGAAGAACCGGAGGCGTGTTGTCCGAGACTGTAACGATCACGGTGTCTTCCGCCGTTTCTACTGGGTTGACCCCGTCGTCCTCGGTCACTACCAGCGCAACTTCGGTATCTCCAACGGGAAAGACGGCCGTCGGGGTCAGGCTGGTTTCATCATTAAAGACAATGCCGTCGGCCACCCACTCGTAAGTGATGCCTGCGCCAATGCTTGACCCTGTACCATCGAGTGTCAGCTCGGCTTCTCCTGCAGCGCAGGGGGCGTCCAAATCATCTCCGGCATCGGCGATGACTTGCGCGAGTGCCGAACTTGCAGTCAAAGAAAAACAAAGAGAAAACACCAAAACAAATCGGTGGAGCTTCCCATTGGCCATATCATTACCCTCCCAATATCTTGATTTATCGTGAGGGTCGTTTTCTGCGATCCCCCGGTACGTGTCCTGTAAAACTGAAACAGATTTTCAGCATTGTACTTGAAATGAAGGCCGAAGAGGGCATTGTTAAAAGAGAACGTTGTTAAGAGAGCACTTTGTTAAAGAGATCAGGCGGAAGACTCGCCTGTGATTCTCAGCCGAAGAGAGGATGCGGGAGTGGAATAGGGGCGGAGACCGTTCCTCGGGGGCCGTAGTGTCACTTCAGAATGAGTTTTGATAAACTGCCGCCTCACTCTTGCAAACTAGAGGAGAAACATCATGCACAAGATCACTCGCCCTCTCGTCGCTCTCGTACTGGTCGCATCGCTCACGGGTTGCTTGGGCACCGTCGTCGATGCACCTACCGGAAAAGGAAAGACTTACGGCGCCACGCGCGCTCACCTTATTCTCGCACCTCGCCTGGTCGACGCACAGGATTGCACCAGTGGAATGCAGCAAGTGACCGTCTCTGTGCCGCTGTGGGGTGTCGTAGTCGGGATCTTGACCCTCGGCATCCTGGTACCGATGAACACCACCTTCACCTGCGCTAACTAGGGGAGCCGTTCCCTTGTTAGATCTTCTTGGGCGAGACGAGGAGAGTGTATGAGTTCCAGCGACGATGAACGAATCGCTTTTACGTATTGGTCGGACCCCTTGTGCATCTGGGCCTACGTCGCGCAGGATAAATTGGACCACACCCTGTGCGAATGGGGTGAGAAGCTCGACGTGAGCTACCGCATCGTTCCCGTGTTTGGGAGCTTGCCCTGGCGTTTTAGTGACGGGCCTTGGGCGACGGGCGGCCCGGAAGGTCGGGCAGCCGCTACCCGCAAGGTTGCGGAGGACTTCGGATATACCAACGTGAGCGGCGAAGTTTGGTGCAGCGATTGTCCGGCGTCCTCTTGGTCGGCCGCGGGCGCGCTCAAAGTCGTTTCTCGGATGGAAGGTGAAGGGGTCATCGATGCGGGACGCTTCGCCGCTTATCAATGGCGTATGCGGGAGCGCTTCTTCGTGGGCAATCGGAATATGGCGCGACGCAGCGAGCAACTGGCCCTTGCCGAAGAGATGAATCTACCACGCGCGTCCATGGAAGCGGGCCTCGATGATGGCAGCGCCTGGGCCATGGTTTGGGAGGATCATCATGAACGGGAGCGCTTGCTCATCGAAGGCTCTCCCACTTATGTCTTTGATGGCGGTCGTGCAAAGCTCTTCGGGAATTTCTCGGAAGACGTCTTGAACGCCACGGTAAAGGCCCTGGTGTGCGGGGTGGATCCGGGCTGCTCTTCCTGCTGAGAGATTGGGGTGTTAGAAGAGTGCGATCACACTGGGCGCCGACGGGATGCTCGCGCTGGAAATATCGTCCCATATTGCATAAAGTCAGCCCTCCCTGTTCAACGAGATCTCGAGGGCGAGAATGATCACCTGGTACACCGGCGACCCTACCTACGACACGATTCTGGCCGTTAGCTTCGGCTATGCCCTCCTGGTTTGTATCAGTGGCTTCTTTGGTAGCGCATCCTACGGAATAACGGCCTCGAAGAAGCTCCGTTTCAACTTCGACCCTCGCTGGGGTTGGTTTCTCATGGAGCTACCGGCCACGCTCAGCTTCTTCTATTTCTATTTCAACGGAAAAAATTGCTTGGAAGCGGTTCCGCTCTTCTTCCTATTTGTGTGGACCGTGCACTACGCCAATCGGGGTTATGTTTTTCCACTCCTGATGCGAGTCGTGAAAGGGACCAAGGGCGATTTTCATGTCTCGGTGATCATCTTGGGTGTAATGGTCACCACCTTGCACGGGTATCTCAACGCCACCTTTATCGCGGAGCTCAGTGATCAGTACACCGTGAGTTGGTTCACGGACCCACGCTTTCTGATCGGGGTCGTCATCTATTACACTGGCTACAGCATGAACCTCCACTCCGATTGGATCGTGCGCAATCTGCGCACCAAGGAGGAGGCGGCGGCTGGCGAGAATGTATTTCGAATTCCCTACGGCGGACTCTTTCGCTGGATCTCCGCACCCAGCTATTTCACCGAGATACTTAGCTGGGTGGGGTTTGCCCTCATGACCTGGTCCCTGGGTGCTGTATTCGTGCTGCTGGTCACGGCCGGCAACTTGATCCCACGCTCCTTTCTGCTCCATAAATGGAACCAGGAACAATTTCCAGATTATCCCAAGGATCGGAAGGCACTTCTGCCCTTTATTTCTTAGCTGCGGGACATTGTAGGGAAGGGGGGCAGATGGCGGATCAGCTCGATTTCAAAATCAGATTGATGAGGGTGCATTACGTGTGCTTCGCGCTCAGTTCCTTCCTGGTTGGAGGTTGGATGGCTGTGGACCCGGGAGGCTTCTGGGGTCTCTTCGGGTTGGAGATCGGTGAGCCCATCATCCCCACGGTGTATGGAGCGGCCATCGTCGGTGAAGGGGCGGTCTGCTGGCTCGGTGTGAAACGACCGCTTCGCTTCATTCCGATCCTCTACTACATGGTCGCCTACAAACTCGTCGTCTGTATCGTGCTGGTGCCCAAGTTGTTGAACATGGAGAACCCGCCGCTAGCAGGCTGGGGGATCATCCTGGCTTGGGGGAGTGTGATTGCCATGTGTGGGTTCATTCTACCCTGGGGACGTGGGCGCGAGGTGGCGGAGCGCTTGGCCAGCGAAGTCCATGGCCCGTTCTTGCCCTGAGTCTTCGAAGAGTTCCAAAAGCAACTAAAATCAGACAAATAGGGCGGGAAGCTGCGCGTTTAGAAAAATAAGAAAGAGCTTACGAAATTCAAGCTGCTCGATGGTAGCTCCGCTCGTCCCGGGTTTTTTGCCTTGTCGACTCCAATATAATCGCTTCCCCCTACCTGATCCCCTGCATCGGTGGTACAAATATTGGAATAGGGTACCGGTATAGGTGAGATTGTAGGAACAGGTTTCAGCAGGCATAGTCCCCCTTCTTGTTGAGCCAGAACCAAATTCACCGGGAGTTATTGCTGAAAATTTCTCCTCGCTTTTCATCGGTTCGCTAGCCAGCGCAGTTGGCCTTTGTAACGATTTACTATCAGCAGTTGAGAACTTTGTAGCTTACCTACAGCCTGTTTAGAACACAGGCGGATGAAAGGTTGGCGACGGTTCCACTGTGGAGAAGACGACATGTTAAACAGCACTCTTACCTCGGCGAGCGTTGCTACGCGACGAAGAACAGACTCGATCATTTCGTGCTTGTTGGTAGCCCTTGCCATAGGTGTTGCCGTTCTCGCTTCGCCTGGTCAAGCCGAAGTGCTGACTAGAACTCCCTATACGCAGATGGGTACCTCAACGGAGATGGTGATCCGGTGGCGAACTGACGTGGCTGCGGACAGTCGGGTTCTGTACGGCACTGAACTCGGCAGCCTCACGTTGATTGCAGAGGAGTCCAGCCTGACCACCGAGCATGAAGTGCAAATTACAGGCTTGCTACCCGACACCAAGTACTTCTACTCCGTTGGCAACAGCACGCTGGCGCTGGCAGGAAACGATGCGGACCATTTCTTCATCACCGCACCTCTTGTGGGCGTGCAGGCCCCGACGCGTGTGCTGGTGCTTGGTGATTCCGGTGGCTATTTCCAAGATGCAGCTGAGGTTCGAGATGCTTATCACGGTTACGCGGGTGCCAACCCCGCCGATCTTTGGTTGATGTTGGGTGACAACGCTTACTTAAATGGTACGGATGCGGAATACCAAGCGGGCTTGTTCGACATGTTTCCTCAGTTACTCAGGACCTCTGTGCTATGGCCTGGCCGTGGGAATCACGACCTGATTTACTCTGGACCGAACAACGATTACTACGATCATTTCACCATGCCAACGGCAGGTGAAGCAGGCGGGCTTGCGTCTGGAACCGAGGCCTATTACTCCTTCGATTATGCCAACATCCACTTTGTTTCTCTCGATTCCCAGGGTAGCAGTCGCGCTCCTGCTGGAGCGATGCTCACTTGGCTTGCGGCGGATCTTGCCGCTACATCGCAGGATTGGATCGTCGCTTTCTTTCACCACGCCCCTTATTCGAAGGGTACCCATGATTCGGACAGTTCGAACAGCCCGAAGATGACAGATATGCGCGAGAACGCGCTGCCCGTGCTGGAGGCGGGAGGGGTGGATCTGGTTCTCGCGGCACACAGCCACGCCTATGAGCGATCGATGTTGATCGATGGTCACTACTCTGATTCGTCCACGTATAATAGCAGTATGACCATCGACGGTGGTGATGGAAAAACGGACGGTGATGGTCCGTACCGAAAGGCAACGCTGGGACCCAGCCCGCACGAGGGAACCGTTTACACCACCTTTGGGAGTTCTTCCTGGCTACAGGCAGGAGGAAGCTTGAATCATCCGGCCATGATCTCTAACGTGTTTGCGCTCGGCTTCATTTTGCTCGACGTTGACGCCAACCGACTCAAGGCAACCTTTGTCGATGAAACAATGACCGAGCGAGATTACTTTACCATTATCAAGGCCACTACTGGAGTTCCCGTAGCCATCCTCTCGGCGACGCCCGACACGGGCATGGCACCGCTTCCCGTGAGCTTTGATGGCACAGCGTCTTTCGACTCAGAGGAGGACCCACTGACCTACGCCTGGGACTTCGGTGACGGCAACGTCGGCAGTGGGGCCACCGCCAACCATACCTACACGACACCCGGAAACTACACGGTGACGCTGACCGTGGATGACGGCCTGCTGCAGGACTCCGCGCAGACGACTGTCTCGGCGCTAAACGAAATCTCTGAAGACGGACTGATTGCCCATTGGAAGCTCGACGAAACGGACGGAGCCATCGCCAGCGATTCCATCGGCTTGAATGACGGCACGCTACTCAATGGCCCCGGTTGGCAACCTGCAGGAGGAACCATCGCTGGCGCCCTGGAGTTCGATGGCGTCGATGACCTGGTCGATCTGGGCACGCTAGACATCGACAGTGGCACTGGCCTTACGTTGAGCATGTGGGTGAAGGTGGATGACCTCGACGTCGGCGATAGCCGCCTCATCTCCAAAGCGAATGGTACCTCGGGTAGCAATCATTATTGGATGCTGAGTTCACTCAGCGGTAATAGCTTGCGATTCCGTCTGAAAACGGATGGCACAACGAGTACCTTGGTGAGTGCTTCGGGAGCGCTGCCGACAGGTGTCTGGGTCCATGTTGGCGCAACCTACGACGGCACGACGATGCGGCTCTATAAGGATGGTCTGGAGATCGCGAGCCTTGCTACAACGGGTACGATAGACACGAATCCGGTTGTGTCAGCTGCCATCGGTAATCAACCCGTGGGAGCGGGGAGTCGACCATTCGATGGCCTGATCGACGAAGTGCGCATTTATAATCGTGCACTCACAGGTCTTGAAATTACGGCACTGAGCAACCCCGAAGCCAACCAACCCCCAACGGCTAGCTTCACGGCGACTCCTGCTTCGGGCTCATATCCGCTGCTGGTGGACTTCGATGGCACAGGTTCAACCGACCCGGAGGATGATGCACTCAGCTACGCCTGGGACTTCGGCGATGGTAATAATGGTAGTGGTGCCGAGATCAGCCACACCTACACGGCCCAGGGAGTCTACACGGCCACTTTGACTGTGGATGATGGGCAGGCGCTGGATTCAAGCGATCAAACCATTACCGTCAATGGCGCACTGGATACCGACTCGGACGAGGTTCCTGATGTCGACGACAACTGCCCGGTGACCGGCAATGCAGGACAAGAGGATCGGAATGACGATGGCATTGGCGATGCTTGTCAGTGTGGAGATGTCAACGGGGACGGCGCTGCCAATAACGATGACGTCACCGAGATTCTGTTGGTGCTCTGGGGTTACCAGGCCTACACCCAGCCTGGCAATAATTGGGCAATCTGTGATGTCACGGCTGACGGTGAGTGCGACAACGATGATGTCACGGCCATCCTGCTGACACTCTGGGGCTACGATGCCTACAACCCGCCCACGGTTCGCTGGAGTTGTCAGGAAGATTCCAATTTTCCTCCAGGGCTGGTGATTGATCCGCCCATCGCAAGGGACGACGGATATGCCACGGATGAAGACACGACGCTTGTGGTACCGGCACTTACGGGAGTGCTGGCAAACGATGAGGATAGGAGTCCGCCGGACAGTCTCACAGCGCTTCTCGTATCGAGTCCGACGAATGGAACGCTGACGAACTTCGAGTCCGACGGGAGCTTCAGCTATGTGCCGGTAGCCAACTTCAGCGGTGTAGACGGTTTCACGTACGAAGCCGTGGACGGGAGCACAGGAATCTCGACACAGGCGACGGTGGTGTTGACCGTTGATCCCGTCAATGACGCGCCGATTGCTGGAGATGATAGTTACGAGACACCGTTGGATACAGTGCTGGTTGTGAATGTGGCGAGCGGTGTGTTAGACGACGACACGGATCAGGAACTGGATGCGCTCCAGTCGATCTTGGTGGACGACGTAGGGAACGGCGTACTGAATCTGAACCCGGACGGATCGTTCCAATACACGCCGAGTGCGGGTTTCAGTGCGCAAGACAGCTTTACCTACCGAGCCAATGACACAGCCCTGAATTCAAATCTCGCAACCGTGACGATCTCGGTGGGTACGGATAACAGCCAACCCTACATCGTCACCGGTTCAATCGCGTTCACCAAGCAGGTCGTGGACGATACCCTTGGCGACGCCCATGCCGTCACAGCCGCGGATTTTACTGGAGACGGCGAACTCGATCTCGTCGCGACGGACTATCTCGATGGGATGGTGTTCTGGTATGAAAACGATGGTAGCGGTGGGTATATCACGCGGGTGTTGGATGCGGATCTGGCAGGCGCTTATCCCCTGGCCATCGGAAAAGTGAATGCGGATGCCCAGCCCGACCTGTTGGCAGGTGGATACAATGCCGACACCTTTGTTTGGTACGAGAGCAATGGCAGTGGTGGATTTACACGGCACGACATTGATACGGCCTCCGATGGCGCTCACTCCATCGTCAGTGGCGACATGGATGATGACGGTGACTTCGATCTTCTGACTTCCAGCCAGGATGCCAACAGCATTGCTTGGTACGAGAACGACGGCGCAAATAACTTTGTGCGTCACCTCATCGACGGCAGCGCGCTGGCTGCGAAAAGGGCGGAGTTCGGCGACATGGATGGAGACGGTGACATGGATGTGGTCACCGCCGCCTGGGACAACCACGAAATTGCCTGGCATGAAAATGACGGAAGCGAAAACTTCACCAAGCGATCCATCGGTTTGGGGGTAGTTGGCGCCTATTACGCGTTTCCAGCCGATATCGATGGCGACGGTGACCTCGATGTGTTTTCTGCTAGCCAAATCGATAGTACGATCGCCTGGTATCGAAACGACGCTGCGCTCGGTTTCGCCTATCAGGAAATCAGCTCGGTATCCTCTGGTGCGCGTGGGGTGATTGGTGCGGATATCGATGGGGACGGCGATGTGGATGCCATCGCGACCAGCGTCGATGATGACACGGTTGCATGGTACGAAAATGATGGAAGTGGCGGTTTTTACGGGCGTGTGGTCGATGTGGGTGCCGATGGGGCCTACGGTGCATTCACGGTTGATATTAATTTCGATGGTCTGTTAGATATTCTCTCGGCAAGTCGAGATGCCCAGGAGTTGGCGATTCACAGGCAAATGCGGGCCCACACGGCCACCATCGACCTGGGTGCCAGTTTGGTCATCGACTCCACGCTACTCCGTGCCGAAGATACGGATGATGGCGCGACCCAATTAACCTATGCGCTCACCACTGTGCCTGGCTCCGGCTCACTCCAAGTCAGCGGCGTGCCCGTCGGCCTGGGCGATACCTTTACTCAGCAGGACATCAATAGCGGTTTGCTGAGTTACGTTGACGACGGTATCGATGATTCCCAAGACCACTTTGACTTTACGGTCGCGGATGGCGGAGAGAGTGGTACGAAGCCGGTGATCGGTCGCTTCTCGGTCAGCATCACTAGATTCAATGGCTCCGTTGTGCGGCTGCCACTGGACGAAGGGTCGGGGAGCCTTGCAGGCGACGTGAGTGGTGAAGGCAACGACGGCACGCTCACAGACGGGGCGGTATTCGAGGCGAGTACTGGAGACGGGAGTGCCTTCGCTGTGCGCTTCGACGGCGTGGATGATTATATCGATCTGGGCGGGGTCGATGTGAGCGGGACAGGGCTGACGCTGGCCGCCCAATTCAATCCAGACACTATCTCTGGATCGCATCGCTTGATTTCAAAAGCGTCGGGATCCACTGCCAATGAGCATGTGTTCATGCTGGGCACAACCCGGGTAGGGTCAGCGGATCGCTTGCGCGCGCGGGTTCGACACGCTGGGTTGACGGCGACCGTCATTGCGAGCAGTGGGGATCTCGTTGAGGGGGTATGGCAGCATGCAGCGCTCACCTTCGATGGGTCGAGGCTGCGCTTGTACCTGGACGGAGTCGAAGTTGGTAGCGCGCCGTTCTTTGGAGCCGTTGATACCGACCCGGCGATCCCGGTGGCCGTGGGAGCCCAGCCCCCTGGTGCAGGAGGTGGCTACTTCGACGGACTCATTGACGATGTCCGTATCTTGTCGCGAGGGATGAGTGCAGCCGAAGTCGTGCAGGCTGCTGCTGGCGCAGATTAGTCATTCGCTGCATGTGGCCGAGGGGCCTCAGAACTGATTCGCAATCACCTTGGAAAAATAGGTACTCCATCCGAGGTCGTGGAGCTCGGTGATTTCTTTGGATGTTTCGAAGTCAGGCAGGAAGAGGCGGTCGATGAGCCGCTGCACGGTTTCGGGATCGGAGGTCGCGAGGTTGGCTTCTTGATTGGAGCGCAAGCTCAGGCGGTCGAAGTTTGCGGAGCCCAAGCACGCCCAGCCGTCGTAGACCGCGGCTTTCACGTGGGACATTCCCGGATAGGCGTAGACGCGCACTCCGTATTCGAGCAATTGCCTGGCCACGTAGAGGTTGGCTCCTTGCATGATGCCATGGTTTCCCTGTGAGGGCAGGATGACGCGCACGTCCACGCCTCGCATTCGCGCGCGCACAAGTTCTGCCAGAAGTTCCCCATCGGAGAAGTAGGGCGTCTCGATGAAAATGAATTTCTTCGAACGCTTGATGGCCTCCACCTGAGCGCGGTAGATCTGTGAGTCACCCGTCCTGGTGTAGAGGGTGCGCATGGGTACCGCGTTGTCGACCTCCGGTTTGGAGATGTGCTGGAAACTATGTGCGAAGACAGCCCAGTCACCCCAGGGTCCTGCACGATCCCAGGCCTTGCGAAACTCACGGCGCAACTCGGCGATAACGGGGCCCCTTACTTCCATCATCACGTCGTGCCAGTCATAGCGATAATGATCGCCGATGTTCATGCCACCGATATAACCGAGATCATGGTCGACCATGGTGGTTTTGGTGTGATCGGCCGTGAGCCAGGGGTTGCGTGTCGAGCGCGCTTGTACTTCGGAATTTTCGCGCAGGTAACGTGCCATGTTTTGTGGCCGGTCGATGCTGCGCTTCGAGAGCGTAGGTTCTGCGGCCCAGACCGTGACCATCTTACTGCCGATATTGTCCATTAGCACTTTGACGCGAACCTCCTGGGAGCGTCGCTTGATTAGGTCGGCGATCTTCAGGGCATAGTCGTCGTTGTCGAAAATGAAGGTGCGCAATTCGACACTCTCATCAGCCCGCGTGACCTCGTCAATGAGCGTGGGAAAAAACTCGATGCCATCAATCAGGAAGACCATCGTTCCCGTGGTGTGCTTGTCGCGGGCGATCTTGTCGAGATCTTCCTCCCAGGCTTCGAGGTCCATCCCCGAACCCTCCGCCAATGGCGGGATGAGTTGGTTGTTGTCGGGCAGCTTCTTGCTGCGCTTGACGAGGTCGTAGGAGCGGGTGCGCAGTCCGGAGAAGAAGCGATGGAAGGTGGTGGCGGGCTGCTTCACGAGAGCAGAGAACTGCCCCGCGACGATGAGCCTAGAGAAAGATTTGAAACCCTTCGAGGCCGTTCCTGAATGGGTCGGAAGGTGGGAGACGATGGGGAAGTCGAAGAAGACGGTTTCGCGCTGTTCAAGGTCGAGCAGGATGAAGGCGGTACGTCCTTCTTGGGCCTCTCCCGTCGAGAAGAGTAGGGGTGAGTGCAGTTCCGGGTGGCGTGACAGAAAGCTCCGAAGGGCGTCGGTGGAGTTGCGATTGGATTCCTCACTGTCGACGGTGCGTAAGAGGCGAACGTCGGCAGGCTTGTTTTCAATCCAGTTGATGAGCAGTTCGCCATCGGGGGTGTGGGAGACGAAAACCTCGCCGCCTTGAATTTCGACCAGCACGCCTTCGCCTGGATTTTCGGGTGCAGCCAGGTGGAAAAACTCGGTGAGGAGTTCGAGCCAGAGCGTATCGGAGAGCACAGGCGTGGAGTTCGCGGCCGATTTCCGTGTCTGTGCATGATCGGCCGCGACTCGCTCTAGCTCGGCTTGCAAGTGATGATAGCCGCCTTCGTCCTCGTCTTCAGAAATTTCCCAGCTGCCTTGCACATAGAATGGAGCGCGGAAGTCTTCCCCGCCAACGTGGTACTCGAAGAGCACTTCGCGCTCACCGAGGTAGGCCTGGGTGAGATCCTGTGGAGGCAGCTCCTTGACAACCCCCTGCGAGTCCGGCGTAGGGCTAGAGGCACAGGCGAGGGCGTGTGCCATGAACCAGCAGAGCACAATTCTCCTTACGTGTTGCCAAAGAGATCCTCGGCTCATCTTACAGGTCCCTCTCTCCTCGCCCTGCAAGTACGTCTTGGATGAACTCCAGGGCCTGGGCGGCGGGTACGGTAAAGCCGATTCCCTGCGCGCCTTCGGCACCTGCGGTATTCACACCGATCCAGGCGCCTTGAAGCGTGATTAGCGGTCCGCCAGAGGAGCCGGGGTTGATAGCGGTATCGGTTTGCAGGAAGTGGATATGGCGCCCCTCTGCCTCGTCGACACCGGAGAGTGTACGATCGGTCTGGCTGATGATGCCAAAGGTGACGGTACGCCCGAGACCCAGGGGATTTCCCACAGCGATGACGAACTCACCCACCTCGATCTCACTGGAGTCACCCATGGGCAGCACTGGATACTCGTGCTTGGGTTGCACTACTTGGAGCAAGGCCAGGTCATAGGCGGGGTCGCGGGCAATGATCCGTAGTGGAACTTCCTCGCCATCATGGGTGAGGCCCAAGATCTCCTGGGCGTTCTGGACGACGTGGTTATTTGTGAGGATATAGCCCGAGGAGTGAATAAAGAAGCCGGAGCCCAGACCTATACCGGGCAGATTCACGCGGAAGTGTGTGAGGGGGAGCTTGATGGGAAAGAGATGTACGCGATAGGCCGTTTTTGAGCGGGTGTAGATGCTCACGACGGCCGGTCCCGTCTGCTGCGCGATGTTGCGAATCAGGCCGGAGTCGATGGGCATATTGGCAACGGTCGCGCCGGCGGGTGCTTTGACCAGGACCGAATCCATGGGCTTAGCGCGCAACGGGTCTGCCGCAGAGCGCAGGTAGACCGGCGAGTCTACCGGGAATTCGGCTTGCGGCTCGTCGAGTGTGATACAGGCCGTTGCAAAGAGGCTGAGGCCGAGCAAGGCACCGGTCTGGCGTAAGAGCAGGGAAATGCGGTAAGTGAACATCGACAACTCCATAATTTGGAAACGAAAAGGAACTATAGCATGCGGAGTCTCTTCCTTCCGTAAGTGGGTTCAAGCGCCTCTTGGGGAAAGGAATGAATAGGAGTGAAACGGCGTCGGAGGGTGGTATCCTGACTTGCCTTGTGAAGAGCCTACGATCAATCCACATCTTCCGAAACTCCTTATTCCTGCTCCTCGGTTTCACCGCGTGCCTACACGTCCCGGCGGTGGAGGTCCTGCAACAGGGAAGCGAAAGAATGACCACCAGCGCGGTGGCCAACTGTGACAAGACTGGCGAGCGCGTTACACGAGGAAGAGGGCATGGAAAGAACACGGTGCTCAACCCGTCCTCCATCACGCTCACCAGCTGGAATGTACACAAAGGGGGGTTCCCTCTATGGGGAGAGGAGTACCTGCAGATTCGCACGCCTAGCGATCTTCTCTTGATCCAAGAAGCCCAGCTGAACAGTGCACTCCGAACGACCCTGGACCAGGAAGCGCTGAAGTGGGTCATCTCCACCAGCTACCAACGATCTGACGATAAACCCATTGGCGTTCTCACCGCTGCCAGCGCGCAACCGCTCTATCAATGCGCACTGCGTACCCAGGAGCCGTTCACGCGCATTCCAAAATCGATCCTGATTACGGAGTACCCGCTGGGCGGGACGCAAGAGACGCTACTTGTGGCCAACGTTCATGCGATCAACTTCACCTTCGGCACAAGTAGTTATCGTGCGCAATTGCACCAGATCTCAGAGCAGATTAAAACCCACAGTGGTCCTCTCCTCATTGCGGGAGATTTCAATACCTGGAGTAAGAAACGCCTTGCATTGCTCATGGCGTTTGCAGACGGGCTTGGGCTTTACGCCACGCACTTTCCTGAGGACGAGCGCCGAAGCGTCAGAGGCATCCCCCTTGATTACATCTTCTTTCGCGGGCTTGAGATGCAGTACTCAGCAGTCAAAGCTGCAGAGTCTTCCGACCACAACCTTTTGGAGGCGCGTTTTGGGCTGGCAGTGAAACTCAGCCAGGCCGAATCACTATCGATTCATTAATGCGAGCGTTCCCACTGCGAGAAGCTTTTCAGAAGTCGCGAGAGTGGGAGTAGGGCCGGGTCCACTGGCATGACATTTCTACATTGCTGAGAACCCGACACAGTCCTATCTTGACTCAATAGACCCTCTGGTTGTTAATTCTTCCGTCCTCATTTTTTGGGAATATTTTGATGAAATTATTTGAACGAAGTCAGATCGGTAATATGGATTTAAAGAATCGCCTGGCCATGGCGCCCATGGGTACCAATGGATTGACTGACATCGATTGTGGGTATGGACGACGTCTGATTGATTTTTACGAAGCCAGAGCAAAGGGCGGGTTGGGCATGATCATGACCGGTGCCGCAGTGGTGAATACCGAACTGGAAGGGGGTATCTCGCACTTTCTTCCGCGTCTCGATTCACCTGCCTATATGGGCCGACTCAGTGAGCTCGTCGATGCATTGCATTATCACGATTGCAAGTTGGTATTGCAGCTGACCTGCGGTTTCGGGCGAGTCAACTTTTTGGAAAACAATCCAATTCCTCCCATCGGTCCTTCGGAGAATAGTTGTTTCATCGACCCTAGCGTCACTACCCGGCCATTGACCGTAGAGGAAATTCAACAGTTTGTGATTTCCTATGCCACTGCTGTGGGCATGGCGGATATCGCCGGGGTGGATGCCATCGGTATACACGGTTACGGCGGCTATCTAGTCGATCAGTTCATGTCGTCACTCTGGAACCGGCGTGAGGATGAGTACGGTGGAGATCTCGACGGGCGCTTGCGCTTTGCAATGGAACTGATCGGTGCTTCCCGTGCCGCGGCACCAAATATGCCGATTATATTCAAGTTTACGCCAGATCATTATCTCGAGGGTGGGCGTACCTTGGAGGAGGGAATTGAAGTGGCCAAGCGTCTTGAGGCCGCAGGCGTCGATGCCTTGCATGTGGACGCGGGCTGCTATGAAACCTGGAATCGGGTGATCCCCAGCATGTATGACGAAGCCGGTCCGACATTGGATCTGGTCAAAACCATCAAAGACATTGTGAGTATCCCAGTGATCAGTCATGGCAAATTGGGTAATCCCGAATTGGCCAAGAAAGTGATCGAGGAGGGGATAGCGGATTACGTTTGTCTGGGGCGACCTGTCCTGGCAGATCCAGAATGGACCAATAAGGTTAAATCAGGTAGGGCTGCAGATATCAAGCCCTGTATCTCCTGCAACGATGCCTGTGTGGGTCGTGGCTATGACATGAAGTACTTGGGTTGCACGGTCAATGCGCAGACTGGTATGGAAAATACTTATACCCTCACACCTGCCCGATCGAAAAAGAAGGTGTTGATTATTGGCGGCGGGCCAGCGGGCATGGAGGCGGCTCGAGTTGCGGCTCAACGCGGTTTTGATGTCACGCTTTGGGAAAAATCGAAAGCGTTGGGAGGCAAGTTGATCCTTGCTGCTGTTCCCGCTTTCAAGAAGGACCTGGTCCCCTTTCTTGACTACATGAGGCGCGAGATGGATCGGCCAAATATCAGTGTTGAACTAGGCAAGCAGGCGACGCCCGAGAGCATTGAAGCCTTTGGTGCCGATGAAGTGATCATTGCCACCGGGTCTCGATTCAGTCCCCCGCCCATTCCCGGTATTGATGGGGACAACGTCTACAGCAGTGCAGAGTTGTTCGCGGATCAACCGGATACAGGGGAGCATGTCATTGTGATTGGTGCTGGGTTGTGTGGCAGCGAAGCCGCGGCAGACCTGGCAGTCAACGGTGGCAAGAAAGTGACCTTGGTGGAAATGATGGATCAGGTGGTGTCAGAGGGGACTACCCTCCCGACACTGATCGGCATTCAAACCCTTCTGGCACAGGGGCAGGTGGATGTTCGCTTGAGCACCACGGTGGTAGAGATCAACGCCACGGGCATTGTGGTGGAAAAAGCAGGGGAGCGTGAAGCGATCGCCGGGGATTCGGTGATTATGGCAACAGGTTATGTCGCGGACCCCGCGCTGCGTGACGCGACGGAAAGCCGGGTGGCAAGTTGTAAAGCGGTGGGGGATTGCGTCCAGCCGGGCAAGTTCATTGGAGCGATTTGGGGAGGCTTCAACGCTGCGCGGGTGATTGATTAGTCAATTTCGGGTTGTTTGTCGTCGAGGACCATCACGAGCAGGGCGGGTGCTACGAGCATATCGGCCAGGAAGGCAATGATGGTGGCCGAGCTGGCGAGCAGGCCGAACTGGACCACATGATAAAACGACGCGAAGGCCAAGACGAAGAAGCTCGTCGCTAGCGCCACCGTTGTGGTCAGCAGCGCGACGCCAGTCGTGGCGAAGGTTTTGCGAATGGAGGCTTGGACCTGGCCGCTCGCTTCGTAGTATTGATTAAACTTGTGCATGAAATGAATGGTGTCGTCGACAGCGATGCCTAGAATGATGCTGCCGATGATCACGGTCATGATTGTGATGGGAATATCGAGAGCGCCCATGAGGCCCAGCGTCAGATAGACAGGAAGTAAGTTGGGAATCATGCTGAGCAGGCCGCGCTTCCAGTTCCCGACGAGCAAGATCATGAGTGGTGTGATGATTGCAAATGCCAGGGCGTAGGAGCGAGTCAAGCTCGTGAGCAAAAGAGAAAAGGAGCGAGCGATCAGCTGCATGCTGCCCGTGATTTGGAAATGGATATCGGGCCCCAAGATGCGCTGCAGTTCGCTTCGAAGTGAGGTGAGGAAGGGAACGTAATAGCGGCCGTCGGCAAAATTGGATTGCAGGGTGAGCCGTGCCGTTTGCAGTTGGCTGTCCGTTAGCTGTTCCAAGTCGTCGGAGCCGCTGTTCTCGAAGAGCAAGAGTTCTTGGGCGATGAGCGCGCGATCCTCGGGCAGGGCGTAGTACTCGTCCCGGTTCTCGTTCAGGGCGCGATGCGTCTCTTTCACAATGTCGAGAATGCTCGTCGCCTTGCCGATGCGGACGAGACCCTCGCGCTGGGATAGCACGTGGGCCGTGGCTTCATCGATGCGGCGCAACACGTCTGGATCGTGCAGGCCGT
The DNA here is from genome assembly GCA_003353845.1 of Pseudomonadota bacterium. Lineage (GTDB taxonomy): Bacteria > Myxococcota_A > UBA9160 > UBA9160 > JADFDR01 > GLO-12. The sequence continues at coordinate 42,122 of PIVT01000005.1, forward strand.
TCTCGTGCCCGGTATCGATGAGGATCTCAAGGGTCTGGAGCCCTTCGAATTCGCGATCCATGGTCTTTATAGCGATCCTTACAGGGTCGTCCTCGAAGAAGCCCTCCAGCGCGCTATCGCTGAAGCGGACCTGGGTGATGCCCAATGCGCCGAGTGCGAGGAGCACGCTCGTGCAAAACAGAATGGCTTTGGGATGTCCAATGGCAAGGTTCCCGAGCCCGCGCAGTGTGGCGTCGATGGCACCGATCTCACCCGAGCTCTCGTGTGTCCCGGACGTAGCCTCGCGTTTTCGAAAGAGGCTTGGCCCGGTGATGGGAGAGCCGCTGGGCGCGATGGCCAGCAGCGCTGGAAGCAATGTTAGCGTGAAGAACAACGCGAGCAGGACGCCAATGGGAGAGATCGTGCCCAGTTGCGCGAGTGGCATCAGCTCCGCTGCGTGAAAGGAGGCGAGGCCGCCCGCCGTCGTAAGGCTGGTTAGCACGACGGCCAGACCGGAATGGGCCATGGCCTGGGCGATGGCCTCCCCTTTCTCTTCTCCGGCGGCCTGTCGCCGGTAAAAGAGCGAGAGAATATGCACGGCGTCGCACACCCCGACGGCCAAAAGGAAGGTAGGCACGGATTGTGTTGGCATCGTGAAGGGGATGCCCATCCAGCCCATGGCGCCGAAGGTTGCGAGGATGGATAGCGTGACGACGATTAGGGGTAGCAGGGCTGCACTCAGGCGGCGAAAGAGCGCGAAGAGCAGCACAAAGACCAGGCAGATCGAAATTCCTGTGAACAGTCTGACGTCGTGCTTGGTGAGCTCTTGGATGTGATGCATGATGAGTTGGTTGCCGGCGAGGTAGACGGGGAAAGACTCGTTCTCATAGCGGGAGACGACGGCCTTGAGTGCATCGATGGTCTCCCAGGTTTCCTCGTTCGTGAGGAGCACAGGTGTTCCTGCGGCACCTTCGAGGTCGTTCTCCTCGAAGCTCGCTAGCTCTTCTATTGCGGTCGCCTCGCCCAGAGATGAATAGGTTTCGAGCCGAAGCATGACTGCAGTGAATTGGTGGTTTCGCGAGACGATGTGATTTACGTAAAAAGAATTGCTGAGCGCGCGTTCGCTCAAGATGGCGAGTTCGGCTTCATTGGATGGCCAATCCTCCATGAGCTCGCCTACGACGAGCTTGTCGCCCTCGCCGTAAGTGAAGCGCGCGTTGACGAGGCTCGTGATCTCTACCACATGGGGGAGTTCGCGCTCGAGGTCAGCGTGAAAGGCGCGCAACTTTTCAAGGAACTCAAGATCGAAGACTTCGGCTGGCTTGATACCGACGAGCATGAGTTGATCAGGGCCGTAGCGCTCAAGGAAGGCGTCGTATCTCCTACGCGTTTCGTCGTGGGTGTCCAAAAAGCTTTCGTTGGAGAAATCGACCCTCATGCGAGGGAAACCGCAGATCAGCACGACAGCGCAAAGCAGCGACAGGAACAAGACGCTCCAACGCCAGCGCACCATGAGGTGGCCCCAGTCCAAGAAGGCGCGCTCAGCCCGGGTATGAAGATGGAAATTTGTCACGCGACTAGCATAGCATTGACTTCTATTTGTCCGTAGCGATACGCAGGACCTCTTTCTTGACCTGTTTTTCGATCTTGGAAACGTGTCGTTTCTGGGACTTCCCCTTTGCGATAAACAACATCAAGCCGTCCACCATCGAAATGATGCCTACAGCTCGGGGTCGCCCTCGTTGAAACGCTCCTCATGCTCTTGCAGCACCTGATCCAAAACGGCCTTAGGCAATGCCTCCTTGGTCTTGAGAGGGTATTGCAGTTGACAACTGTCAACCGACAGGTAAAATAGGTCAAGTGACAGGTTTGGTCTACCGTGCTTTCAGGCGAGGTCCTAAGGGAGGGAGGGAGGGAGTAGGTATGTTGTTGGCAGAACAGGTGCAAAATGAACAGATGACGACGGTAAAAGCGCAACAATTTTTCAGCAAGCGCGCGAAAATCTATGATCTTGTTTTTTGGATAGCACGGCCTGTTACTCGGTCCTTTCTTGATGGTCGGGATGTCTTGGCTTCCAATATAAAAGTGCTCGACGCGGGCACGGGGACGGGGCTTTTGACTCGCATCCTCTATTCCCTGGCGCGGGAGAAAGGGCTTGCAAGCATTGTCTTCCATGCCTTTGATCTCACTCCGGCCATGTTGAATAAATTTTCGAGTTGGATTCGTAAGCAGGGAGCGGAAGATGCAATTTCAACTCAGGTTGAGAATGTGCTCCATTTGGAAAATTTACCGGAGACGTGGAACAACTACGACCTCGTTGTAACTGCTTCGATGCTTGAATATGTCCCTCCCGAATCTTTGCACAAGGCTGTTGCTGGATTGCTTGGCAGGCTGAAGCCAGGCGGCAAGATGATCTGGATGCTGTGCGCTCGCACCCCTGTGATGAAGTTTTTTGTGGGTTGGATGTGGCAGTCCAACTTATATACGAAATCCGAACTCGATGTTGTTCTCGCCAAGGCAGGGGTGACAGATGTTGAGTATCTGGTCTCTCCGCCCCTCAATGAAAATAAGTTCGGTGAGGGCCATATGCTGCTGGTGGAGATTACCCGGCCTATGGAATCGGTGGACGAAGAAGCCCGTTCTCTCAATTGAACATGTGAACATGCAGCTTGGAGAAAGAATGTCGGAACTATGCGTGCAGGGTGAAGAAGTGACGGCCAGGAAGACGCAGGCGTTTTACAGTAAATGCGCGCCGTTCTATCATCCTCTTGTTGTCGAGCTGTTTGGATATGAGCGTGTGATGCGAGCCCTTTTACTTGATCGAAATGTCCTGACGTCCAACATGAAGGTGCTGGATGCTGGAACCGGTACAGGGCTTATGACCCGAACCCTGTATTCCATTGCAAACGAAAAGGGGCTCTCGAGTATTACCTATCATGCCTTTGATTTTACCCAAGCCATGCTGGACGTACTTCGTAGTTGGATTCGCTTGCAAGGGGCGGAGGGCAGTATTTCGACCCGGATACAGAACGTTCTCCATCTTGAAACCCTGCCAAACCCATGGGATGACTACGATCTCATCGTGAGTTCTGGGATGCTTGAATATGTCCCACCCGAATCCCTGCCTGAGGCTATCGCTGGTTTGTGGGATCATCTAAAGCCAGGGGGCAGGATGATCTTGTCTTTCACGGGTCGCACGCGCTTGATGCGATTCTTTGTGGGCGGGTTGTGGCGCTCCAATCTCTATGATGAGTCTGAACTCGAAGCCATTCTTGCCAAGGCCGAGGTGAAGAATTTTGAGTTTTTGGCCTTTCCGAGCCCTCATCAAAAAACGGATGGCCATCTGGTGGTTGTAGAAATTACCCGGCCCAAGGTAGAAGCATCGAAGAATTCACCCGCTTATGGCCCAGCGTCATTGTGATGATCCGATACTTTCAAAACGAGTGCCGGCAGCGAATTGAATCGCTGCCGGCATTTTCCACAGCCAAGTATGTGGAGAAAGGTTAATGCTTAAATGGTGACCTTTTCGGCGTCAGCTTTCTGCTCTTGTTCAGAAGCAGCGCTCATCACTGCAAACAAGCCATAGGCGCCTGTCGCCAAGATCGCACCACCCAGTACAAAGACGCCACCGATGGCCAGTACACCGGAAACGACGCCGAGTAACACGGTTGCCTGCGCAAAGATATTTTCGTGGATGGGTGTGCCAAAGATCGCGCTACCCAAGATCACACCTGCATAACCGCCATAAAGTAGGGAGGGGAGAAGTCCTACAACGAGGAAAGTCACCAAGCCGACCATGCCACCGATGAAAGTAATTGGGTTTGCGCCTGCTCGTCGTTCGACATTATTTTTTTCCATGACCATCTCCTACTTGTTGCTGCTTTGAGATTCCAAAATGTTTATCGTTACCATGCCCATTCTTATTGCTTAAATCGTGCCAACTCGTAAGTGCTTGATATTTATGAGTATGGCAGTTTCACTAGATGTAGCGGTTTGGCATCACGCATTGAGTGCCGACGGCAGGTATCACACTATCCCTATTAAAAACAGTCACTTAACTGATTGATGCCCAATCGCAACAGGAGTGATGCGACTTTGAGACAATTTGATTTCAAGGCTGTATTTCCTCTTGGCTACCCCTGTTTGGGCGCTCTGGCCCTGAAGAAATCTGCAAAATACACAGAAGAGTGTAGGCAAGTACCCACCAGTCACCCTTTTCCTTGGTGAAGAAATCGGCTTACGAAATTTTTTCTAAGCGGAAGATCTCCTCGAGCGGATTCACCGTGTTTGGACTTGGATGGCAAGGGCGACGGACCGCTTTTACTGCCTGTGCGTGGGTACAACTCACAAAACCCTGATGTTTGTTATCGTTTTGGCTTGGCGCAATCGTCTTTAGAGATTCCAACGGAAGTGTGCTGAACGATGGTGACAGCGTCACCGTGATCAGAGATGTCAAAGTCAAGGGCACCTCCTCCGTCATCAAGGTTGGCACCAAGGTGAAGAATATCCGACTCGTAGACGGTGATCACGATATCGACTGCAAGGTGGATGGCATCGGTGCCATCATGTTGAAATCCAAGTTAGTTCGAAAGATTTAGTCGGGGACGGGTCGTCTCTCCCTGCACGATCGACACGATCGAATGGAAGAGCCCATTGCTTAGGAATCATAAAAAAACACTCACATCCTTTGTGCTTTCGATCCTCTTGATCTTCGGTAGTGCCTGTTCGAAGACACCGGACTCCTGGTGGTACCCCTTTGTCAGCAATTTCTTTGCTGGTTACTACAGCACCGGCCCTTTGGCTATGACCAGCAACACGCGTGAAGACAATCCCATCTGGGAGGAGATGGCGGCCTTCAACAAGATGCAGGCCCGGCTCACCTATGCCATGAGCCGCGGCGAACCCCGCAGCCAAATTGCCTGGCTCTTTCCACAGGCCGAGTGGGTCGATGCCCCTGCGATGCGTGTGAGGAACTTCACGCCCAACGAAGATGAATCTGACGTGAGCCGAGCCCTGCGTGAAGCGGGCTTCAGCTATGACCGCATCAGCCGTAGCGATTTAGAATCGGCGCAGGTGCGCGGAGAAAACGTTGTCATAGGCAAAGCGGAATACGATGCCATCTTGATTACAGATCTGCGCAAGGCGGATCCCCGATTGCTGGAGAATGCCGCAGTGCTAGCCGCGCGAGGCATCCCCCTCTTACTTCTGGGCGATGAACCGACACGCGCCACGGGTTGGGCCAACCACCTGCAACGCGATGCGGCTGTCGAAGAAGCCAATGCGAGCTTGAGGCGCACGGCCGTGCAGTTGGAGACAGCCCAGGAGATTGCTGCGGCTTTGGAGACCTCAGGCCTGAATTCCGCACTGGCAACCTCAAACAGCAGTTCTTTCCCTTTTCGCATTCTTCAGCGCTCGATTCAAGGCGGTGAACTCCTGCTGCTTTTCAACGACAGCCAAAAAGACATCACACAGAAAGTACAGATTCATCTGCGCCATGAATCCGTCCAGTTGCTCGACCCCGAAACGGGTGAAGCAAGAGTGCTAGTCTCGCGGGAGGGTGAAGTCGAGGTTCCGGTTCCAGCACGCAGGATTCGAATCTTGCACCTTTCCGATCCCTTGCATGAGAGAAAGAAGAGGAATGAGGCGAAAGAGTCACGCTGGGAATCGGAAAAATGGCAAAACCCGCCAAGGGCACTGCATCCCTTCATACGTTGGTGGTGGCCGGGTGACGACGTCGACCCCGATGAACTACGAGCAGAGTTAGCCAGCCTGCATAAAGCGGGTTATGGAGGCGTCGAGATTCAAACGCTCACCATTGGGTTCCCTTTCGAGCATCTCGAGGCGCGAGAAGAGCAGATTTATGGCGTGGGCACTCCTTCGTTCTTTGGTCACCTGAAAACAGCCTTCGACGAGGCGGAGAAGTTGGGGCTGACCGTGGACCTCACCCTGGGAAGTGGTTGGTCCAGCGGTGGCCCCTTTATCGATGGGTATCCTGAGCAGCAGCTGATTCAATCTTTCGTCGATGTCTCGGGCCCGGCATCCCTCGACATTGAATTGCCCGAGGCCAAAGAACCCGGCTACGTGAGGCCCTCCAATTGGGTGATCAAGGGCACCATCGGAGCATTCGATAGCAACGCACGCCTTCACGCAGTGGTGGCCGCGAGAATCGAACCCCGTAGCAGTCCAGAAACACTGACAGAACTCGTCGACATTACACAGCGCGTCATCCAGGGGAAGATCAAATGGGAGGTCCCGCCCGGAAAGCACCGCATCTTTGCTATTTATCAAAATGGTACGTCACACAATGTTGTGGCTTCGGCTTACCCGACAGCGCTCGATGCTTCTCCTGCCCTGGATCACTTGAATAGGGCAGGGGTTCAGGAATATATCGATGAGTTGGGTGAGCCCTGGCTCGCCGCCATTGCACCCTACAAGCCCCATGCCTTTTTCGTGGACAGCTTCGAACTCATTGGTGAGCTTCCCTGGTCCACTCCCTTCCATCAAGCCTTCGTCGATCTGCACGGCTACGACCCTACGCCCTATCTCCCCCTGTTCTTCAAAGCCCGCGGTGAGTCGAAATATGTAAACGTCATCATCTCGGCGAAGCCTGCTTATCGCTCCGTGGATGACATGGCTGAGCGAGTCCGAGAAGATTATGAGCTGGTTCGAGAGCAGCTTTTTGCCGATGAGTTCCTGGCCCATTTGAAAGCGTGGACCGAGAAAAAGGGTGTCAAGCTGCGGCTTCAAGCCCATGGGGGCTATGGAGACTACCTGGACAGCTACAAGATCGCCGATATCCCGGAGTCGGAGGCACTATTTGGCGGTGGTACCTATGAGTTCTTGAAGCTCGCCTCTTCAGCCGCACATATTGCGGGGCGACGCATGGTTACGTCGGAGTCCTTCATCAATCTAACCCTTGATCACGACGCACTCGAATTGGAGAGTTACTACCTTTTGGCCGGAAACGCTTTTGCCGCGGGCATCAACCGCACGATCTGCCATGGTTATGCCTACCACTACCCGTTGTATTCCGAATAAAGAGTGTCGTGAGGCGAACGTCGCGAATAATTTCACAGGCCTCGGTTTTGTCTAGAAAAATATCCCTATTCTGTGTAGGTTGTTGAAAAATGAGATTGGAATGCCAGCTCATTTCATCAAGCGACAAACAGGGAGATTGATGACGTGTTAAGATTTCTGGTGCTACTCTACGGAATCGTTAGCTACCTGATGTTTCTCGCAACCTTCATGTACTGGTTGGGTTTCCTCAGCAATATGTTTGTGCCCAAGGGCATCGATTCAGAGCCAACGGCGCCATTGCCCCTGGCTTTGGCCATTAACTTGTTACTGATCCTGATCTTCGGGCTGCAACATTCCACCATGGCCCGGCCTGTCTTCAAGGCGAAGTGGATGCGCTATGTCCCCCGACACATTGAGCGCAGTACCTATGTGCTGATTTCAAACCTTTGTATGTTGGCCATCTTTTATTTCTGGCAACCCGTCGGTGGAACGATCTGGCAAGTAGAGAACCAAACGGGTCAGTTGGTGCTGCAAGGTTTGTTCTTGGCGGGCGCCGGGCTCACGGTGTTTTCCACCTTTCTGATCAATCATTTTGACCTGTTGGGATTACGGCAAGTATGGCTCTATTTCCGTGGCGAAAGGTACACTGCGCTGAAGTTCGGTGTTCCCGGGGTGTATAAGTACGTGCGACACCCCTTGTATGTGGGTTGGTTCATGACCCTGTGGATTACTCCCCATATGACCGCCGCACATTTGTTTTTTGCCGTGGCGTTTACGACTTACGTGCTTATCGCCATTCGCTTTGAGGAACGCGATTTGGTGGCACACTTCGGGCCAGTTTATGCCGATTACCGCGACAGTGTGCCCATGTTGATTCCCAAGGTTAGAAAAACCTAAGGCCAGAAGAGAGCTGGTTCGCTCATAATTTTATGACTTCCCCCTCCCAAAAAAACGGACCCGCCGGTCTGCCCCCTGAACCCATCAGGCTGAATCGTGTCTCGTAAGTGTGGTAGCTTTGGCGAAATCACGAGGTGGCAGGATTGGGACAGGTTTCAATGATGATGGTTCGGATGAAGCGGAAGACTTTTCTTGTAGGCATTCAGGTGTTGAGCCTGCTGTGTGTGCTGTGCGTGCTGGGGGCTGCAGCGCAAGCCGCTTCTGAAGGTCCGCGCACGCTTCGCGGTGGCTGGTATCCGTGGAAACCGTACCAGTACGTCCAAACGGTTTACGACAATGAAACGCTCACCGGGTTGGATGTCGAACTGATCCGTGCGGTGCTTCAAAATGCAGGCTACCAGGCAGACTTTGATCCGGTCAGCTGGAAACAGCACCAGCAGGACGTGATGGAAGGGCAACGGGATTTTGCTGCCGGGGCCTTCCATTCCAAGGAGCGCGAGGCGTTTGCCTATCTTTCCGCGCCTTACCGCAAGGAAACCAATGTTCTCTACATGCGGAAGGACGCAAGGTACGAGTTCGAGAATGTAGAAGATATGCTCAAGCAGTTTGAGGCCGATGACTTTCGATTGGGAGTCATCGATGGCTACCTGTATGGGCCGGACAGTGTTCGCAAGTATATCACCGATCCAAGCAACGCCAGTCGGATCGTGCCGGTTCCAAATGACTACGTCAATTTCAAGAATCTTCTGGAAGGTCGCATTGACGGGTTCTTGGTGGACCGTCTCGTAGGTGCCACCCTCGCGATGGAGCAGGGTTGGCAGAGTCGGGTCCAAGAGTTCCCGATGATCATCTATGAAGAAGATTTGTATGTGCTGTTTAGCAAGAAGACTTGCACACCGGCCCTGGTGGAGGACTTCAACAACAGTCTTGCCGAGATGAAGGAGAGCGGCCAGTACAACGAGATCCTGAGGGCGTACCTGGTCCCGATTCTGGTCTCCATTACCACAGGGCAAAACTGGTTCCTCATCGTTGACCTGATCGGCACCGTGGCCTTTGCGATTTCCGGAATTCTTCTGGCAAGAAAGGAAGACTACGATTTGATGGGCGCCTTCGTACTGGCGGCCTTGCCTGCAGTAGGCGGAGGCGTTGTGCGTGATCTGTTAGTCGATCGCGAACCCATCGGCATTTTGCGCACGCCTGTCTACATCCTGGTGGTCTTCGGGACGGTCGTCCTGGGGCATGCCTTGTTCAGGCTCTTCGATCGGATGAAAGAGAGCAGGGCGGGGGAAGCCGGTTCGTCCGGGAAATTCTCGTCGAGGCATTTCGAGGGAAGCATCGCAAGTAACATTTATCAGGCATCTGACGCATTGGGTCTTGCTGCCTTCACCATCATCGGTGTCGCCGTAGCTGTGGAGTCCAAATCCACGCCTCTATGGGTCTGGGGACCGTTGCTCGCCGTATTGACGGGGGCTGGCGGAGGGATCATTCGCGATGTCGTCCGAGGCGATACCAAGAACCCGAGTTTGAAAGGGAGCTTCTATCCCGAGATCGCTTTAATCTGGGGGGCAATCCTGGCGCTGTTTCTCGATTGGCAGACGCATCGACTCGATCTGGATGAAGTCTTTCTGGCCACGATTGTCACCTTGATCGGAGCCTTTGCGACGCGAATACTCGTCATCTTCCTCGATGTGCGAAGCCCACTCTTTGGTAGGCGCTGACCCTCGGAAATGAAAGCGAGTGGAAAGGTAGACACAAAGTTGCGTATAAGTGCCCGGCCCTACGAAGTCGGTTAGCTTCCTCTGCTATGCCCATGGACAAACTACAGCGCCTCATCGACTGGGGCGCGCATTTCATCGACTACCGCGCAGCTTGGATGGCGGCTCTCTTCTTGGGGCTCATCGTCTGGTTGATCAACCTCTCGCACGGTCCGCTGGCTGCGCTTCCGGCCGCCCTGAAGCAGGCTTCCTACACCTTTTTTGTCGCTGGCTTTATTATGCGACTTTGTGAAACGCTCTCGGTTCGAATTTCTCGAACCTGGCTGGCGCTCTTTCTGGCGGTGCTCCTCCCCGGGACCATCGCAGTCGGTCTCACATTTCTCATGCACAGCTTGAAGGGCACTCCCGAGCCACTTTACTCGACGATTCCCACCCTCCTGCTAGCGCCGCCCAGCATGTTCGTCTGGGGAAAGAGGAGCCGCGAGCGGGAGCAGAACTCCCCCCGAGCGGCAGCGTGTTCACACCGATGATGAAGATTCGATTTCAAAGAGAAGCTTGGTGGATATGGGCTGTCCTATTTATCTGTCTCACAATTGATGTCGGGTCTGCCCGTGCTTCTTCCACGCTACCCAACCAGGCGCATCCATCGACTTGGGTTGTGGAGGGCGGCTCTGGCGCGCGCTTGGTTCTTTTGGGTTCACTTCATCTCGGTCCCCCTGCCGGCTGGGAGTACCCAGAACTCATCGAAAAGAACTTTGCAAAGGCCTCGAGTCTGGTTTTCGAGGTCGATTTTAGCGATCCCCTGAATTTGCGGCCGGGCTTAAGTGACCAATACACACGTCTGCGCGAAGGCGATTCGCTGCAGAATCATGTTTCCAAGGGTACTTATGAAAAACTCGCGAAGCATGTAGCAGATACATCTCTCGACCTGAAGACACTGGATTCATTCCAACCCTGGATGGTGGCGACCCTACTTGTGATGGAAGCTTCGGATCGAGGGGGGTATAGCGCCGCGAAGAGTGTGGATATGGATTTTACCGCTCGAGCGCAGGCGAATAAAAAGCAGATTCTCGGTTTGGAAACGGCGGAATCTCAAATGCGATTGATGGCAGCTCTCTCCCCGGAGTTTCAAGAGGCGATGCTCCTCGACATGCTGATTGACTACGAGGAACTCGACGCTTACCTGGCGCGGATGATCACTGTCTGGCGCTCTGGAGATGACGAGGGGCTTGAGGAGATAACGTTTGAATCCCTGGAAACCATGCCTGAACTGGCCGGTTTCTACGAGATCGTTTTCTTCAAGCGGAATCGAGAGATGACGAAGAAGCTTCACTCGCTCCTGAGCTCTTCAGATTATGCGGGGCAAACCGTTTTTGTGGTGGTAGGTGCAGGTCACATGCTAACGGATAAGGGCATTCCGGCATTGCTTAAGGGATTGGGGTATGAGGTCCGGGAGCTTTCGTTTTGACTCGTCCTGAGGGGGGGCGGCCCATGGCTATCTGTGCTGGTGAAACTTATGCTGGGTTACATAACCATTGGATCAGGCTTGTGGTGCCTGCCCGCCGATAAAGAGTTCTTCACCCTCATCCACCATTGCATCCTGTGGAGAGCCACGTTCCATATCCATTAATTGCTGTGCCCAGTCAATCCCCTCTTCGGGGGTCCGGAAAACTTGGATGGGAAAGTTGGGTTTGGTCAGATGGAACATGGCGGATACACCCATTCGCACGATGGCTGAATTGATAATCACGGCGGTGCATGCCGTGTAGGAATCGGAGAGATGCATCGTATCTGTCACAAACTGGCGCATGATGCTGCGGGCCTTCAGGGTCGACATTCCAGCTTTGCGCGCGTCGGCAACGATGGCAATGCGCTGGTGCCTTTCTAGAACGGCACGCATATCTTTGCAGAACTCCAAGGCCTGTTCCTCGGAATAATTTCCATTCATGTCTAGAATGACAATGGGAAAGCGTGTGCTGTCGACTTTAAGATGGGCCATGAGATCGCTCCTTTATCGATGGTCGCTCTCCGCGTTTTAGCAGCGTTCTTGGCGGTCGATATCGCTCCTTATCGACATATGGATCTTTTGACTTGATGCGATTTGCTCAGGCGGAAATGAAATCTGAAGCGCTGGATCCAACACAGATTCAAGAAAGCGATCCTTTTGTTTCGAGTCGCGTTTTTACTATACAAAGTTTAGTGTTGCAATGTAGTTGTAATGCGTTTCGGAATAGATCTGTTAGGTCAGGGAACCCGCGTTTTTAAGTGTTTTACCGGAGGGCTCACTACCCGGTGCTCATGGCTTGCGGGTCAGGTGCGTATAAGGCCAACTTATTGAATTCCCAGCTGAATCAGCTGATGGCGCACAGTTAACGCAACTCCTGCACCCTGTCTTTACGCTGCTAAGTCTCTATCCGTAAAGAAATTTTGGCGATCGCCGATGAATTAGGAAACGAGTCGGGTCGCCTCTTTGGCGACTTGTTCCAGGATTGAGATTGATGAAAACAAGTCATTTCCACACTGTATTAAAGTCCAGTCAATGCTGCCGGAGCGCAAGCCGCTTCGCACTTGCCCTCTTACTTGTGCTCTTTGGCGCCTCATCCGCTGACGCTGCAGACATCACCTGGGGTGATGTGGTGGCGAACAATCTGAGTGAATATGGCTTCGACAATAGCTCGGCAACCGTCTTTTCTACGGATGGAGGCCTGACGGATCAGATGTATGAAATGAACGGCTATCTGGCCAATGGCACCGGAGCCATCACGGTGGACTCGACCAATTTCAGTATCCTCTCATCAATTTCAGTCATCAATAATGTCGCCACCTCTTCCATTGTATTAAATGCGACGGGTGCCACAGCCTTGGGTTTGTCTGCGGGCGATATTCGAATGGATTATACCTTCACGATCATTGATGACGCGAGTCCCTCGGATCAAGATGGCATCTTGTGGGATCTCGCCTTGGCCAACTTTTCTGGGGCCGATCAGAATTTGAGCTTCTACCCCTATCTGGATTTCGACCTCGGTGGGGCCAGTGACTACGCTGACGATATCGTTACTGCTGATGCGGGACAGATGCTGCTAACGGATGCCGACGAGGCATTGGCCTTTGTCTGGTATGCTGGCGGTGCAGGTGCGGATCACTTTATCGCGGGTGATTTCGCTTCAGTGAAGGGCACTTTAGACCTTATGACCGATGCCTCGGCATTGCCCGATGCATCGCCTACGGGCACTCCTGGCGATTTTGCAGGTGCCTTCCAGTACGACATCTTTGTGCCAAATGGTACGACCTATGCGCTTACCGCCGGTTCCTTCGTTCCTGAGCCGGGTACCGGTGTCATGTTATTGCTTGGTCTGGGTTTGCTTGCCTTCCGCAAGAGAGAAGACGAGGCTATTTCCTGCTAGGCGAGCCAACACGCGATTTCCTCACACACACTCTCTCGCCCTCCCTTTCTTCTTACCCCTATGTCACTTCCATCGGGTAGGGGGTTTTCTCGCGGATGTGTTTTTTGGCTTGCAGCACAGCGATCCGTGTATCTATCTACTATCTGTTAGGTCCACTGTTGCACCTCATTGCACACTTGCTATAGCATCGAATGCTAGAGATAGAAGAGTGAGGCCCATTGGGTGTTTTCGTCTTGGGGACTGTTATGCCGATTGAAGAAACATGGGAAGAAAAAGGGCTCCATTGGAAGTTCTTTGGTGACGTTTCCGGGGACGAAATTATTCGAGCCCTTTTGAAACGCAATATGGACTGCAGGTTTCGCCGCATGCAGTATATGATTTTCGATTTTACGAGCATCGAAGGGTATGACTTGTCAGATGAAGACGCCCTGAAGGCCGCTGAATACGATTCGGAACTACATGGACTTGCACCCGGCTTACGAATTGCGATTGTAGCAACGCGGGATGACATTGATAAGGCCACGAACCTCTACAACCAGAATACGCTGGACACCTCTTGGAAAGTGAAGTCCTTTAACGAATCGCAAGCAGCGCGGGATTGGGTCGCTCAAACTTCACCTGAACCCGAGCCCTCCTGAGAGAGTGTTTTCCTTGTTCAAGATGTTCCTTAAAACAATTCTCCTTGTCGCTTGTCTCCTCTGCCAACCAGCATTCGCGACAGAGGCAGAGAATGTAGTGTTGTTGCATGGGTTGGGGCGAACCTCGGCTTCCATGCTCGTGTTGAAGAGTCGATTAGAGCAGCAAGGATATCGGGTGATTTCTGAATCGTATGAGTCGACGAATGCGGCCACGGAAGACCATGTGGAATGGCTGGATGAGATCCTAGAAGGCTGTTGCAAAAACCCCAATGTGAAAACTCATTTTGTCACGCACTCCTTGGGTGGGATTGTGGTGCGGAAGTATCTGAATGAAAAGGAGCTGCCTGGCCTGGGGCGAGTCGTCATGCTGTCTCCCCCCAATCAAGGCAGTGAGTTGGCCGAATATATGAAAGAGTGGAGGCTGTTTGAATGGTCAACGGGGCCTAGCGGTCAAGAGTTGGGAACGGGTGGGCAGAGCACGCCGAACAGTCTGGGCCCGGTTGATTTTGAGCTGGGTGTGATCACCGGTGACGCTAGCTTCAATCCGGTTACATCAATTTTTCTCATTCCAGGACCCGACGATGGAAAAGTTTCCGTCGATCGAGCCCGCGTTCAGGGAATGAAAGACTTCCTTGTTGTGAGTCATACCCACACCTTTATTATGAATTCAGACCTGGTGGCCAGAGAGGTTGTTTCATTTCTAAAGACGGGGGCCTTTCTGCACGAGGAGCAGGAGGCGATTCCTGAAGAGAGTGGGTGATCGATGATTCCTCGCAGATTGGGTAAAATACTGCTGAATGGGAGCTTGGTATGCCGTGGGACGTAAAATGTCTTTCCGACGAGAACGTGGTGCTCGTGAAGGTCGTCGGAGAACATGCGATATCAGATATCAGCAAGATGAGTGTCGACCCCATCGCCCTGGCCGATGGATTAGGGACAACGAAGTTTATTGTTGATCTGAGTGAAGGGGCACCGATGCTTTCCACCGTGGACGTCTATCGAATGCCAGAACTCTTGAAAGAAATAGGCTTCAAGAGACACAGTAAAGTGGCGTTGCTGCATTCGGCAACGGGGAAGGATGCCCGAACCTTCGATTTTATGGAAACGGTCTTTTCAAATCAGGGGATGGCTTTCCGAAGTTTTGGCAACCTCGAAGATGCCCTGCAGTGGCTTAAATAAACCTTTGCCCATCGAGTTCCCCTGTCGCGATTTGTACATCCCTGAGTAAAACCTTACTTGCAAGCCCCAATGTGTTTCGCCTGCCAGGTTTTTCCAATGGTCAACCCTTTCTTCTCTGAAGGTGCCGCCAGTTGTATGCCGCCGCTGAACTCTTTTTTCCCAGATGTTTTTAGTGAGCCGGTTCCCGACAAGGTTCCGCTGGACTTCGAGCAGGCCAATTCCCAGGACAACTCGGATCCCTTGACTTGAATCTGGTTGTGAACGCAACCCGCTGACTCTTCTATCATGTCGGAAGGTTTTAGCTCGGTCGAGGCCAGGCATTTGGTTTCCGTTTCTGAAACAGCTTGGGGTAAGACCGAGATGGCGGAGGTGGTCGTGATTTCCCATTCGCCGGGGGTGATTGAAAGGCTTTCGGCGTTATTTGAGCAACCGTTCAAGAACAAGCCTGAAAAAATAAGCACAGATACAAAAAAACGGGGCACGGTGTTCTCCTTCTTTAGATTCCGAATGCCATTTCGAGAAGATAAGTTGCCAGAGTTGTCTCGATTCGTCGAATGGATTCCTGTGTTTTGTTCCTGTCTCGTTATGTCTAAGAGCGACTGTTTTGACCTGTGATCTTGAACGACGGTTTGAATTCTGAGAGGCTGAAAAACAAGCTGGGTTCTTAACGGATGTATCAATTATAAGGAGGCGGAGAGCTTGTCAGTTGACTATCCGATTGTGATCGCTGTAAGGGATGAAGGGGTGCGAAGGGAGCTGGAAACTTCGTTCTTGTCCATGGGTTTTGAATGTCGTTGTACTGGTGATGCCGAAGGGGCACTCGGGTTACTTCGTTCGCAGGGACCCTGGCTCGTGGTGACAGAGCTAGGGTTGAGTCGAGATGAAGCCTTGTTGGAGACGATCAAAGAGGAGCCTGCAACGGCTTGTGTTGCCCTCGTCACCGGGGCCGTCTCCGGAAAGGAAGTGGCTCGTATTGTTAAAGCAGGTGCCACGGAGGTGTTTGAGTATCCTCGCGATCGGGGCGATTTGCTTCGCTTTGTGGATAACCTGGGCTTATCGACGGAGGGCGACGAGGAAGTCGAGTTCCTGTCGCTTGCATCGACGCGTGAGCGAAAGAGAATTGATGAGAAAAAGACTCTCGTTCGATTCTTGAATCTGTACGGTGGGAACGTTTCTGCGACGGCGAGACGGATGGGTTGTACGCGGGGAACGATCTACCAGCGAATGCGTAAGTTTGAGATCCAGGTTTGATCCGATTTGCTCATGAAGCCGCCCGTTTCCCAATATATTTCTTGCATTCCAAGAGATCCCGAGAGATCCTGCTGACTGGTTGGAGGTAGGTCCGTCGAAGGCTTCGCGGCCCTCCAGCGCCTTAAGTAGGGCTTGGGACAGGCTTGAGACGGCTGGGAAAGGCTGGGAAAGGCTTGGAAAGGCTTGGAAAGGCTTGGAAAGGCTGGAAAAGAGGAGTCGGCGATGAATATCTTATTCGTTTTGACGTCACATGGTCAGCTTGGGGACACAGGGGCGGCGACGGGCTTTTGGTTAGAAGAGCTAGCCGCACCTTACTATGTATTTGAGGATGCGGGGGCAGAGATTACCCTGGCCTCACCCAAAGGCGGTTTACCACCCCTCGATCCCAAGAGCATTGAACCCGATTCTCAGACTGAAGCGACGATTCGTTTTGAAGAAGATGATATCGCACAGGATGCCCTGGCAAATACAGAATTGCTAGGCAGCCTGTCAGCGGAAGATTTTGACGCCGTATTTTATCCAGGGGGTCACGGGCCGCTATGGGATTTGGCTGGCGATCAAGATTCCATCGCTCTCATTGAAGATTCCTTGAGCGCGGGGAGACCTGTGGCCACCGTTTGCCACGGACCCGCCGTGCTCCTATACGCCAAGGAGAGAGATGGCTCACCTTTGGTCATGGGGCGCTGCGTTACCGGTTTCAGCAATAGCGAGGAAGGAGAGGTGGGGTTGACCACAGTGGTGCCTTTCCTAGTGGAAGACGAATTGAAAAAGGCCGGGGCCAACTATTCAAAGGCTGAGAATTGGCACTCGCATGTGGTGATGGATGATGATCTCATCACGGGTCAAAATCCTGCCTCTTCGGAAGCGGTTGCACGGGCCTTGCTCGCGGAACTCCTCTAGGAGTGTGCGCCCTACTGCAATCGCTATTTCTTCTGACGATCTGAGCTACTCCGACCGAAGCGACTCTACCGGTGGCAGTGAGGCTGCCCGTCGGGCTGGAGCCAGACCGGAAACAATTCCTGTGAGGGTGCTCATTCCCAGGGCGGCGAAGATATAAATGGGGTCGGTATAAACGGGTAGGCCTGGCACAGCGGCTCGTAAAAGAGCCCCCAATCCCAAAGCAGTGAGGGCACCGGCGGCACCACCGCCCGTGGTGAGTAGCACGGCCTCCAAGAGGAACAGATAGAGCACCTGGTTTTCTGTGGCACCCACGGCGCGTAGCAAACCAATCTCTGAAGTTCGTTCGCCCACAGAAATCCACATCATGGTGAAGATGCCCACGGCACCGACAAACAGCGATATACCAGCGATGGCACCCACGGAAAGCGTGACGATGTTCATGACCTTGCCTGAAGTTTCGATCATGGCGGTCTGGGTGGTGATGGTGAAGTCTTCCTTGTTGTTGTGACGTTCGGTGAGCAGCCTGCGAATGGATTCCGCCAGGGCTTCGGTCATGTCTTCGTGGGCGAAGGTAACGTCGATTTCGTTTAGCTCGTCTTGGTTGAAGAGTTGCATGGAAGAGGCCAGGGGAATGTAGATGGCGTCGTCGATATCGAACCCCAGCATCTGGCCCTTGGGTTCCATGATGCCGATGATGCGAAAGCGGACGCCGGAGATGCGCACGAACTGACCCAAGGCGTTTGCCTCTTCAAAGAGTTCTCGTTTCAGGGTAGGGCCCAAAACCGCAACCTGGGTGCCGCGTCGCGGGTCGCTCTTGGGGACGAATTGTCCTTGTCCGACGCCAAACTTGAAGACTTCAGGCAAGTCCGATGTCGATCCGTACACGTACACGCTGCGCCCGCGGTTGTTTCCTTCGACGCGTGCTTGCCCCACGCTCATGGGCACCACTTTTTGAACATCAGGTAAGCGGGCAATGGCTTCGGCGTCGGCGATGCTGAGTTTTTGTGTCGTGCCCCCGAACACGCCGGGCATTCCCCCGGTTTCGACCTTGCCGGGGTTGATCGCGATGATATTGGTGCCGAATTGGGTGAACTGCTCCACGACGTAACGTCGTGTTCCCTCGCCGATGGAGGTAAGTAGCACAACGGCCATTACGCCAATGCCGATGCCAAGCCCCGATAACAGTGAGCGCAAGGGATAAGCGCGAATGGCACTTCCCGAAAGGCTGAGCGCATCGGTAAACTCAAGAGCGTTTCGTGTGGTGGGCTCGTCAGGAGACAAGGTTTATTTCCTTTGCAGGGCCAACACCGGGTCGAGGCGCGATGCACGCCAAGCCGGGATGACTCCGAAGAGAGGTCCCGTACACACCGCCAGGGCGATCACGCTGACCACGGCCCAAAGAGGAGTCGCGGCGGGCAAGACAGGGTAGATGATCCTCAAAATCTGCAATAAAAGCCAGCCGAAGCCCAAGCCGATAACGCCGCCCGCTGTTGAAAGCATGGCCGCCTCAGCCAGAAAAATAGCTAAAATTTGACGGCGCGTGGCGCCCATGGCCTTGAGCAGTCCCACCTCGGCCCGTCGCTCGGAAACGGATACCAACATGACATTCATGATGCCTATGCCGGCTACGGCAATGGAAATGGCACCAATGCCAGCCAACCCCAAGCTGAGGGCACGCAAAATACCACCCAGGGAATCGAGTACGGCATCTTGGGTAATCAAAGTCACATCCTCTTCATCGCCGTGGCGCTCACGTAGAACCGAGATAATACGCGCCTTGGTGTACTCCTGATCGGTGTAGGCGTGCTGTTCGACCATGATACGAAAGAGAGTGCTGCGGTTGAATAGCTGCATCACTGTGGACACGGGTGCGAAGACCATATCATCAATGTCCTGGCCCATGCGCTCGCCTTCCTTGGCCATCACACCAATCACGCGCATGCGTCGCCCACCCATCCGCAAGACCTGGCCGACGGGGTCCTGCCCCAAGAACAACTCACGACTCACCGTGTCTCCAATCACAATCACTTGTGATCCGCGATCCATCGCTGCCTTGGGTAGAAAACTTCCATGCGCCAAGGTGAGGTCGCGCGCTTTTAAAAACTCGTGTGTCGTTCCCAACACGACGACTTGCCGGCGTCGTTCACCGAAAGAAATGGTGTCGTTGCCGGCAGCCACGGGGATGACTGTGCGCACGCCGGTCAACTCGCGTTGCAAGGCGAGCGTGTCATTCAAGGTTAAATCGTTGGGGGCGCTACCCACGCCGGGCATGGCCCCAGAGGTTTCCGTCTTGCCGGGAATGACGATGATGATATTGCTGCCCAGGGATGAAAACTGATCGAAGACATAGCGGCGGGCGCCTTCGGCCAGTCCTGTGAGGAAGATGACTGCGGTTACGCCAATCACCACGCCTGTGAGGCTGAGCAGTGTTCTCCTTCGGTGTTGCAGCAAGGCTGTGGCCGAAAACTGTAAGACATCACTGCCAAGCATGGAACAAACTCCTCAGTCTGAGGGGGAATCCATCGAATCGAAACCGGTAAAAAGCTCGCTTAAACTTTGCAAATGTGTTCCTTCAATGTGGCGAACAATCGACCCGTCGCGCAGCACGAGAACGCGATGGGCTTGGCGCGCCACATTGGGGTCGTGGGTCACGGTGATCAAAGTGATCCCTTGTCGATTGCGTTCGTTCAAGAGTTCAAGTACTTGCGCGCCTGAGTCGCTGTCCAAGTTGCCTGTAGGCTCATCGGCCAGGAGCACGCGCGGGTTCATCACCGTGGCGCGCGCGATGGCGACGCGTTGCTTCTGACCACCGGAAAGCTCGGCCGGTCGATGGTCGAACCAAGGTTCCAAGCCGATGGAAGCCAAGACGGATTTGGCACGCTCAAGGCGTTCGGCTTTGGGAATGCCGGCAAAGAGCATGGGAAGGGTGACGTTTTCCAAGGCCGTCAGGCGCGGGACCAGGTGAAAGGCTTGGAAGATAAAACCCAACTCGTGTAGACGAATATCGGCAAGCTCTTGGGGCGTGCGGTGTGCGATCTCAGTGTCGTCGAAGGAGTAGCTGCCTTGGCTGGGTTGATCGAGACAGCCGATGATATTTAGCAGGGTGGATTTGCCAGACCCGGAAGGGCCAATGAGAGCGATATGCTCTCCTGTACGAATTTCTTCGTTGATTTCGCGCAGGGCGTGAAGCTTCTGGTCACCCATTTCGTAGGTCTTCCAGATGTTCTCCAAGCGTATCATGGCGCTCTGCCAGTCCTCTCGTCAGTTTCGATTTCAGCCCGGACGTTGGCTTTCACTTCCTTGCGATCAAGGCTACTCACGATGAGTTCACCCTCTGCCAGGCCCTTTCGGATCTCTGTGAAGTCCCAATTGCGCAGACCTGTCTCAATCGCACGGTCTTCCAAACGGCCGTCATTGAAAACGAGCACTCGCTTCCCTTCGATCAAGGCGGAGGTTGGAATGCGCAAACTATCGGGCCGGGTTTCCAAGATGAGCTCTGCGTCGGCCGATGTTCCGGGTAGCATGCCAAGGGATTGCTCGGGAGGGTCGAATTCGATTTCGACTTCTACCGTCCGGTTTTGTGCTTCAGCATCCAAGACATAAGGTGCGATGCGTACGACAACACCGGAAAAAGTTTCATCGCGTCGGGAGTCAATCGTGATTTTGGCAGGTTGCTCAAGTCGGATGCGACCGGAATCGACTTCATCCATGGGCGCGCTGACATACAAAGAGCGAGTGTCGATCAAGTCCACGACAGGCGGAGAAACGAGTAAGGGCGGGGAGGGGGTGACCCACTCGCCCAGTTCCGTAGCCACCTCGGCGACGACACCTGTAAAGGGCGCACGAATCTCCACTTTGGCGAGATCGGATTCGGCGGATTGCTGGGTTGCGCGCGCTTTGCGCTGTTCCGCCCCCGCCGCCAGGCAAAGGGCTTCGGAGGATTCGTAGCTGACTTGCAAGCGGTCTAACACGTCTTCCGAGAGGATATTTTCTTGAGCGAGTTTGCGGCTGCGTTTCAGTTCGCGCAGGGCGTGGTCGCGCGTTAAGCAGGCTTCGTGATGCTTGGCATCACTGAGTTCGACTGTGGATTTTGCCAATTCGAGTTGGGCCGCCAATTTGGTGCTTTCCAGGCGGATCAATACCTCGCCTTGGTTCACCAAACTTCCTTCGCGGTGCAGGATCTCCACGACACGGCCACCAATTTCGGGAGAGATGCGTGAACGCAGGCGCGACTTCAAGGTCCCCGCCTTGGAGTTGGTGACCGTGGATTCCACCAGGCCGCGTTCCACCTTTACAACACGAACGGAGATGGGGTCAGGCGCGAAGGTGGTGAGCCGAAGAACAATAAAGAGAGCGACGATTGCGAGCGTAATGGCGAGACGGCGCAACCACACAGCGGATGGATTCGGCAGGTTCGGCATCTCCCTATCTTACTGAGAAAACAGCGGGAATTCACCCTCTCCAACGGTTACCATCCCCCGCCATGCCCGTGATCAATTGCCAACATCTCGAAAAAACCTTCGGACCAAAGACGATTCTTTCCGACGTCACCCTCACTATTCGCAGTGGCGAGCGGGTTGGGTTGGTGGGGAATAATGGTTCTGGCAAGAGCACCCTGGGCAGAATCCTGGCGGGTGAAGTGGAAACCGAGTCGGGGGAGATCTCCAAGAAACGCGGTGCTCGTGTGGCTTATCTCAGTCAAGAACCTCGCTTTCCAGAGGGTGCGACGCCGCGTGATGTGATCTTGGGCGCGTTGGAAGACTGGGGGGCGGCGAAACGTGCCTATGACGAGGCCACGGCGGCCTTGGAAAGCGGGGAAGACGACGCGGATCTTTGGATTCATCGCCAGAGTGATGCGGCTGTGGAAATTGAGCGCTTGGGCGGTTGGGAGCGCATGCACGAAGCAGAGTCCATCATGGGACATCTAGGAATTCATGAAGCTGATGCGCCCTTGGAGCGTATGAGCGGCGGGGAACGGCGGCGCGTGGCCCTCGCGGTGCTACTCACGACACAACCCGACTTGGCGATTCTGGATGAACCCACCAATCACTTGGATGTCTTGACCATTGAATGGTTGGAGACCTTTCTGCTTGAACGCTACCGCGGAGCACTGCTGTTGATTACGCATGACCGCTATGTGTTAAACCGAGTCGTGCAGCGCACCTTGGAACTGGAGAGAGGGCAAGTCTTTAGTTACGACGGGGGTTACGAGGCTTTCTTGGTGGCGAAAGCGGAACGCAATGCGCTGGCTGAGCGCGTGGAGAGCAACCGGCAAAATTTTTTGCGACGGGAACTGGAGTGGCTTCGCCGCCAACCCAAAGCGCGGACTACCAAGTCCAAGGCACGTGTTGATCGAGCGGAAGCACAGTTGGCCAAGAGCGGGCCGGAACAGGATCGCGAGGCGACATTGCGCGTGGAAGGCGTTCGCTCGGGCAAGACGATCTTGGAAGTGAAAAAAGCCTGCTTTGAAATCGGTGGCAAAAAACTTTTTCGGGATCTGGATTTGTCACTGGTGAAGGGAGAGCGCATCGGTGTTGTCGGCCCCAATGGAACAGGGAAGACGAGTTTGCTGAACTGCGTGCTCGAAAAACAATCCCTGACATCGGGGGAGTTGGTCTTGGGAAAAAACACCCAAATAGGTTACTTGGATCAACTTCGAAGTGGTTTGCACGATGATGAAACCGTTCTCGAAAATGTTGCGGGTGAGAACACGTATCTAAAAATCGATGGAAACCCATTGCGCGCCGGTTCCTACCTCGAGAAGTTTCTTTTTGACGGTGGAGCACAGCGACAAAAAGTGGGTGTCCTTTCCGGCGGGGAACGCGCGCGGGTGTGTCTGGCAAAATTGCTCTGCCGCCCTAGCAACCTCCTGGTCTTGGACGAACCCACCAACGATTTGGATGTGGCTACCTTGGGAGCCTTGGAAGAGATGTTGTTGGAGTACGAAGGTTGCGCCTTGATCGTAAGTCATGATCGTTGGTTTCTGGACCGCGTTGCGACGTCAATTCTGGCCTTTGAAGGCGACGAAAAGGTAGACCTGCACCGAGGAGGTTATACGGCCTACAAGGAAAAGGTGGAAATAGAGCAGGCTCGAGAGAGTCGCAGGAAAGCGGCGTCGTCGAAGGCGCAAAAGAATCAGGACTCGGGCGGTGGCCGCGCATTGAAGAAGGCAGCCTCTCGCAAGTTGAGCTTTAAGGAGCGGCGCGAGTTGGAAGGCCTGCTGGATAAGATTGAAGCGTTGGAGTTTCATGCTGTAGAAATTGAAGGGAAAATTTCGGACCCGGCAGTGTATTCCCAGGCGAGGGAGGCCATGGCTTCTCTCGCTTCTGAGTTGGAAGAGACACGTCAGCAAATTGAAGCGCTGAGTCTCCGCTGGGAAGAGTTGGAAAGTCTGCGGGAAAACTAAACCGCGGATGGAAGCAAACTGAATAGAAAAGAGAGGAGGTCGCGGATGATGAAGAATCGGGTTCTTTTGAGCGTTTTGGTTTTGGCGCTTGGGTTGCAGGGTTGCTCTGGTTCGGAGGCAGGGGATACGAGTTGTGATGACGCCATGGGCGAGCACTTCATCTCTTATGTGGGCGGGATGGAGGGTGCTGGAGAAATGCACCTTCGTGCCATTCCAGCTGGAAAGATGGGTGCCCTTCAGGCCAATCTCACGCTTTTCCGTTCCGCTTCAGACCGTTCACCCGCGCTGATCCAATTGCAGGGTGCGGGGTCCTGTGAGCTTGGTGTGGTGCGAGTTGGTTTTGGTCCCGTGGCCGGGCAAAATGAAGACTTTGTAGTCGTTGGAGGAAGTCTGCTCGGTGTCTTTCGGTCGGAGATTGACCCCGTGCCCTTCGGTCGCTGGGACATGGACTTTCAGCAGCTTGAGGGTGGCGAAAAATCCAATGCCCGGGCTTTTTGGCAGGTGATTGACGAGCCCCAGGGATCCAATGAAAAGAAGATCAAATCACAAAAGGAATGAGAACCTTTCGCTCTTTGGGGTAGTCGGGAAATTTCTCGTGGTACCAACGCTGGGTGGCAAAGGCACGAGGCACCAGGTTGGCGATGGAAATCATCAAGACAAACATGGCACCCCAAGACCATGTGGCTATGGCGAAGCCCGCCCAGAAGAGTAGCTCGGTAAAATAACTGGGGTTGGTGATGTATTTATAAAGCCCGCCTTCGGGAATGCGATAGACCTTTTCACCGCGGTCAAGCTCTTCCTGTGTTCGAAGATTTCGCAGTGTGGCATCGGATTGCAGATTTAAAAAGAAACCCAGGTAATAAATGAAGGTGCCGCAGATGAAGCGAGGATCTGTAAGCCAGTCGATGGTGTAGTGCGTGCTTAAAGAGGAAATGTAAGTGGCATTCAAGTAGCCGTGAATCGTGGTGACAAACCAACCCGTCATCACGACCATGATGGCGAAACTGCTGCGATCTCCTTTTGTGGTTCGAATCAAATAAGGAAAAATGAAGCCGCGGTTTCCGTAGTGGATCAACCAAATCACCAAAAATACCAGAGGCACGACTTCGAATCGGTTCTCCCCACGAAAATAAAAGAACACAAAGCTCAGCGTGGCGGGCAGTTCCATCAGGAACCAACCCAAGCGCGGGCCCAGATTGATTCCGTAGTCATCGGAAGCAAAACGACCATATGGCGTCTGTAGAAAGCTTGAGAGGCTCAAGACAACAGCGACGATAAAAAAAGCACCTACCAAGATAAAATCGTAGGTTATGTCACCAGTGTAATTGAGGAAGCTTTGGTGAAAATTTTCCAGCATAAACGAAAAGTCCTTTTGATTGCCGCATGTTACGCAGTGGCGTGGGCGCTGACAAGGAGGAGAGTCTACTTAAAACGACACTGAAAACACCCTAAATTGAACGGCAATATGCCCAAGTAAGTCACTTCTCCTAAAGCCTTTTTTGTCCGGCGTCGATGTATATAGGGCCGGCCGGAAAGAAATCACAAATTTCCCGACTGGCTGAGGAGAGAAAGAATGCGGAGCACCATCAGTCACATCCTACCCACTGACGCATCGACCTTTTGGCAAAATGTGTTCTTCGACCAGGAGTTTACACAGCGCATGTATTCCGATGTTTTGGGGATGGGCGACGTGGAGATGCTGCAGCAAACCGGATGTACCCGAAAACGAATGACGCGCCGCTTGCGCTGTAGCAAAGGGGTGGAGATGTTTGCGGCCTTGGCCAAGAAGATGGGCGCAGGTTTCAGCATCATCGAAGAAGGCACCTTCAGTATGGATAAGCGTGGCCACGGGTTGTGGAAGTTCAATGTCATTCCCAGCAGCTATGCAGAAAAGGTTTCTTTGACGGGGGTCCTGCGCGTCAAACGCGTCAAACCCGGCTGGATCGAAAGCAAGTTTGTCATCGATTGCGATGTGAAGATCTTGGGGCTGGGAAACATGGTGGAACGCATCATGGCCCGCGCCATAGACGAGAACTTCAGCAAGGTGGCTGTGTTTGCCGAAGACTTCATCGAGGAAAAGGGCCACCTCGCCGCGTAGCCTACGCCCCTTCCTTTTGGATCAACTCGAATACGACGCGACTTTTTTGCGAGTTGGCCACGTAGGCAAAAGCGACCCCGATCTCAGGAAAACTCTTTTGAAAAAAAGGCTCGATGCCTTCTGTGGCGAGTTGCTTCAAGGTTTCTTCCAGGTTTCCAATGGCAAAGCGCAAATGGTGGAGACCCTCGCCGTGCTCTTCCAAAAACTCGTCGTAGGGATTATCCCCTCCCAAGGGTTGAATGAGTTCAATCTCTAAAGGCCCTGACATGGCAATGGCCATGCTGAGCTTGCAATCACAAGTTTTCCCGCGAAACGTCGCGCCCGTGAGTTCATGTTCCGACACATGAAAGGGTCCAAAGAGAGCGCCGTAGTAGGCGGTGGCTTTTTCCATGTCCTTGACGATGAACCCCACCTGGTCGATGGGGGGTAGGTCGATGCTTCCAAGTTGATGAGTGGACATGAGGCTTCCTTTCAGTGCGCGAGGAGTACACGAAGAATCAGGCGATGGAATAACCACCATCGACGGGAAGTGTATGACCCGTGATGAAACTCGCGGCCGGGCTCGTTAAAAACAATACAGCACCGGCAATGTCATGGGGCGTGCCGACGCGAGCAAGCGGAGTGCGCTGAATAAAGGGGTCTGTCAACTCATCAGAGGTGAGCATGGCGGCGGTCATATTGCTTTCGATCAAGCCGGCGGCCACGGTGTTCACGCGGATGTTGTCCTTGGCCCAAGCCATACTCAAGGTCTTCACCAATTGCACGAGTCCTGCTTTGGCGGCGCCGTAGCCCGGCACCCAAGTATTCCCAAAAAATGAGGTCATGGAAGCGATGCCCATGACCGAGCCACCACCGGCCAGTTTGGATTTGGCGAGTTTGGGATGGAGGGCCGCGGAGAGCCGGTACAGACTGGAGAGGTTGATGCGAAGGGCTTCCTCGAACACATCGGGGTCGTACTCGCTCTTTCCGTCGGGCATGTTGCAGCCGGCGTTATTGATCAGGATGTCGAGATGGGGCAGGGCATCGGCGACGCCCCGGATGTCTTGATTGTTGGTCAGTCGAAGCTGCAAATAGCGGTAGGCCGAAAGGTCTTGGTCGTAATCGTCAGCGAAGGCCCGCGTTCCAGTGATGGTGACGTTGGCTCCCGCGCTGGCATAGGCCGCGGCGATCCCTGCGCCAATGCCGTTACTGCCACCGGTGACAAGCACTTCAATATCCGAATAGTCGTAGGAAATATTGGGCCAGGTCGTTTCGCTCATCAAGACATCTCCAGGTCGGGCAGGGTTCAAAACATCTTAAGTAGGAGAGTTCGCCTTGTCGAGGTTTGGCTCAGCCACCAAGAAGGCTAGCATGAGTCCAGGTGCTTTCAGCGACGAGCCGAGGAGAGGGCCGAGGGGAGAGCCATATGCGGTGTATTAAAATTTATGCTCCAGGGGATGTGCGCTTCGAGGAAGTCGATGAGCCGATTCCCGGCCCACAAGATGTGCTGGTCAAAGTTTCAGATTGCGGAATTTGCGGCACGGATTTGGGTTATATCAAAGCTGGCGGTTTGATCGGGCCCATGCCGAAGCCCATGGCCTTGGGCCATGAAGTCTCAGGCGTGATCGCAGCCGTGGGCGAAGAAGTGGATTCGATTCAAGTCGGAATGCGCGTGGTGGCGAATCCCCTGGGTGCCAATAATCTCATTGGCAATGGCGGCTCCGAAGGCGCCTTTGCCGACTACCTGTTAGTTCGAAACGCGGCCAAAGGAGGTTGTGTCTTCGAGATTCCGGATGCGCTTTCCATGCAGGAGGCAGCTCTGACAGAGCCCCTGGCGGTGGCCATGCATGCGGTGAACCAGGGGGCGCCCGAGAAAGCGGACAAGGTGGCGGTGTTTGGTGCGGGACCCATTGGATTGGGTGCTGTGGCGGCACTTCGTTACCGCGGGGTGGAAGATATTATTGCCGTTGATATGTCAGTGAAGCGTCGTGCCATCGCGGAGAAAATGGGCGCACGTGGCAGTTGCCATCCCAAAGATGCCCTGGCGTACTTATCGGAGATGCAGGGTCGCGATTCCTTGTATGGGTCAGCTGTGGCGGGAACGGATCTCTACATTGATGCCGCGGGTGTGGGGCAAGTGGTTCGCGATGTGTTGGGTTTGGCGAAACCCGGGGCGCGCTTGGTCGTGGTGGGTTTGCACAAGGAAGAAGTGCTCTTTGATTTTCGAAGTTTGCTGATGCGTGAACTGTCCGTGATTGGTTCCATTGGTTACCCGACGGAGTTTCCAGACGTGTTGAAGATGTTGGCCAGTGGCCAGGTGAAGACACAGGCCATGCGTACCCATGTCCTGCCCTTTGCCGAGTTTGATGCGGCTTTGGAAGTCGCGCGGAACGGAGAAGAGGCCGCCAAGGTGCTCGTCGAAATCAGCGTCTAGTTCAGCGCTCGTTTTTTTTAAATGGAAAACTATCTCCGGGAAAGTGAACTTCCAGCGTTTTCGAGACTGAGGTTGGAAGCGTGCCGGTGATGTCGCGAAAACTGCGTGTGAGATGGCCTGCGTCGGCGAAGCCGGAGGTGATCGCGGCTTCCCCAACGGACACCCCTGAAACCAATTGTTTGGCGGCCCAGATCACACGAATCCACTTGATGTAACGACGGGGTGGCAGTCCTGCCTGTCTGACAAAGAGATGTCGGAAATGGCGTACGGACATTTCAACTTGGCTAGCCAACTCTTCCACTTTCCAAGGATGTCCCGGGTTGTCTTGAATCAACTTCTGTGCCTTGGCGATGCGTTCATCGAAGAATCCAGGTTCCCCTATCGTAAGCTGCAAGGTGCTCAAGAAGGCGTGCTTGATTCGAAGTAGCTCTTCCTCGGAATAGGGGGCAGGGTGCAATTCGTTCAGCATGGCCAAGAAGGGGGGGACCAGTTCATCCGAGAGTGTGTTAATGCCTTTCTCTTGGAGCAGATTTTCGATTTGTAGATGACTCGCGTCGAGGGGTTCCATCATGACCATGGCGGCTGTGGCGCCTTGGGCGTGCATGGCATGAGGTTGGTCGCTTCGTATAATTACAGCGCGATAGGATTGCCAGGGTTCGTCTGGATCCGTACGAAATTCAATGAGACCATCCAAGGCGAAGTATACCTGGTGGGCATGGTGCCGGTGGAATTCAGCGTCGTTGAGGGGGCCGATGTAAAAAACAGCATCGACGCTCACGCTCGCTTGCCCGGTCCAGGTGGGTGTTAACATGAAAACTTCCTCTCCACTTACGCTTTTCCTCGATCTGCCTTTTGAGGCGCCCTTTGAGCTGCCTTGGGTGGTGAATAAAAGCAGATGGGTTTGTCTGATTCAAATCTACCAAACTGGTAGGGTTTATGCGCAATTTATGCTTTGTGCCGCTCTTTCGCCCCGTTCTTCATCAACGCTGAGCAGTACCAACAAGCCCATGACGAAGAAGACCAGTGTAGATAAGAGCGCTCTGCGATGATTCCCTTGGGTGAAAAAAATCATCCCACCGTAGGCTAAAGGTCCTGCAATGGCCGAGAGCTTGACAGCCACGCCCCATAGCCCGAAAAACTCTGCCGTTCGGTTGAGGGGCGTCAACTGGCCGACCAGCGCCCGTCCGGCGGATTGACTCGACCCCAAGGCCAGTCCAACCAAATTGGAAGCGATCCAAAAAGAACTTCGTGTTTCTGCCTGGTGCGCTAGAAGGACTGCTCCAAACCAGCAGAGCAAGGTAACCACGAGCGTGCTACGTGAGGAGATCCGGCTCTGGAGTTCGCCAAAGGCCAATGCGCCGAAGGCGGCTGTGGTGTTCACGAGAAGAATGAGATAGATGGTTTCTTTGGTGCTGAAGCCAAAGACTTCACGTGCATATACAGCGGCCAGAATAATCACCGTATACACACCGCAGTTGTACAAGCTAAGACTGAGCAGGAAACGAAACAGGTCACGATAGTGCCGCGCATGTTTTATGGTGTTGATGGTTTCTCGCACGGCCGCCATGAAGCTTGCCCGCAGGTCTAGACCGGCAGCCTCCGGATCGACAGATCCGCGCTCCTTGAGCCACAAAAAGGTGGGAGTGGCCGAGAGCGCAAAGATCACGGCTGTGATAAGCAGTGCTCCCGGAATCGCAGCCTGCGTTTCCAGCCCGGCTTGTTCGGCTCTTGATATATACCAAAGGCAAGCGAGCAAGGTGGTCATGCCACCGATGTAGCCCAAGGCCCATCCATAACCAGAGATGCGCCCCAGCGCTTTGAGAGGAGCAATTTCAGGTAGGAAGGAGGCGATGAGATTTTCCCCAGTTGAAAACATCGCGGTGGCGATAATGAGGAGAAGCATGGCCGCGATGACATCGCCCGGCCCGACACAAGCCAGTGCAGCCGTCGCCAAGGTGCAGCCCAGGGTAGACGCCGCGAGAAAGACTTTCTTCAGGCCGCGTCGGTCGGCCATGGCACCCAAGACAGGCGCGCTGAAGAGCACAATGGCGTTGGCCAAAGCGATGCTGAGACTCCAGAGCAGGGTGGAGGTGCCCGCTTTGAAATCGCTCACGGAGCCGGCGATCTCACTGACAAAGTAGGTACTGAAGAGGGTCGTCAGTACGACGGTGGTATATCCGGAGTTGGCAAAATCGTACATGGCCCAAGCAAAGATCTCGTGCTTAGGGGCTAACTGGACCTCGGAGTCGTCAAGGGCTGGCTGATCCGTCATCGGCATGAAGAACATATCGATTTTTTCATCTATCGCTGCAGGCAAGCTCTCCGGTAGTCTATCGCAGCGGCAAATCGGAGCATGCAGGGGCCACTTGGCCTTTCAACGGTGAGGATGAAGAAATGGGACTCGCAAAAGATTTTAAGCAGCGTTACGGGCCTTGGGCAGTGGTGACAGGGGCCTCCTCGGGGATTGGAGAACAGTTTGCACGGCTCTTGGCCGCTGAAGGCATCCATCTCATTTTGGTAGCCCGCCGCGCGTCGGTTTTGGAATCCCTGGCGGAGGGTTTGCGTCAACAGCATTCGATTCAGGTCGAAGTCCTCTCGTTGGATCTCGGGTCTGCAGACTTTGTCGACACACTGCTTGAAACTTGTGCGGGATTGGACGTTGGCTTGGTCGTGAGTAACGCCGGAGTGGCGGCCAAGGGAGAATACCTGGACATGGAGCCGGGAGAACTCACGCACTTGCTCAATGTGAATTGCCGCGCGCCGATGTTGCTCGCCCGCGCCTTCTTGCCCGGCTTGACCGAACGCGGAGTGGGCGGCTTTCTGATCACTGGATCCCTGGAAGGTTTTCAGGCCTATCCCTATTCCATTCCCTACGCCGCCACCAAGGCCTTTGTGCATTCCCTGGGAGAGGGCTTGTGGGGAGAGTTGAAGGATTCTGGCATCGATGTGCTGGTCCTTGCCCCCGGCGCGACGGATACGGAACTTCTGCCACTGAGCGGCATGGATGTGCGGGACATGCCCATGGGCGTGATGTCGGCCGAGTCCGTAGCGCAAATCGGATTGGAGCGTTTACAGGCAGGACCTACGGTGATTGCGGGTTGGCTCAATCGTCTGATGATGGGCATGTTGTTGGCCATGCCGCGTCGCTGGTCGATTTTAGCGGGCGGCAAGGGCATAAAAGACGCCATGGAAAAAAGTCGAGCACGCCAACAGCAGGAGAAAGCGGACCGTTGACCTAAGCTTGTTGATACGCGAGAAGTAGTTCTTCGATGCGGCTTGTGATGTGTTGAAACTGACCTTCGGCAATCCAATCCGTCCGAAACACGCTCCCTCCAAAAGCAAAGCCGCTGGCCCCACAAGAACGGTACTTTGGAACGCTCTCAGGCGTGATCCCACCACAGGCCAGGAGTTCGATTTGCTCGAAGGGACCTTTGATTTCTTTAAAATATTCAGGGCCCAAGCTCTTGGCGGGAAAGACTTTGACCATGCTGGCACCAGCTTCCCAGGCGAGTTGAATTTCTTGCGGGGTGAAGGCGCCTGGAAAGACCGGGATGCCTTGTTCGACACAACGCTGCACGATCTCAGGTTGAAGGGTAGGCATGACAATGAATTGAGCGCCTGCGTCGAGGGCTTGCTTCATGGCGTCGAGGGTCAATACCGTGCCCGCACCGATGCTCAATGCTGCGCCGACATGGCTTCTGGCTTGTCGGATCAAGTCCAGGGCGCCTGGCGTGTTGAGCGTGATTTCCAAGTGGGCGAGCCCGGCTGCCATGCTGGCATCAAGCACCTGGGGCAAAGAGCTGGCTGTGATCCCGCGCAGAATTCCGATAAAGGGCTGCGCCTTGAAGGCTTCGATGTCCATGCTTGTTCAACCGGCCTCTGGGTTTCTCTTTTTGTTCTTCACACTGTCGAAAAGGCCCTTGCAATAGGGAAGGCATTCTTGGATGGCTTCTTGGTAGCTACGCGCCGGTGTGTAGCCCAGGTCGCGTTCCGCATCGCGGATGCTGCCATAGTGGGTCACGGATACCTTGTCCAGTTCGTGGGGGGCAATCAGGGGCTCGGGAAGCCCGAGCCGGAAGTGCAGGTGCTCCCAGAAAACAAGGATGGGCATGACCAACGCGCGCGGAATGCGTTTTGTCGGAAAGCGGCAGTGTAATCCTTCGATAATGGGTCGAAGAAATTCAAAGGTGTTCTGCGGGGCGTAGTCTGAAATGAAATAGGCCTTACCGCAGGCATTTCCATTTCCCCCTAAATGCAAGGCTGCCAATAACGCGCCGTGCACTACGTTGGCCACGTAGGAGTTGTCTTGCCGGGTATTCGCCTGGCCCATGGCCGCCGGCAGTCCGCCCTTGGCCAACTGCACGACGATGGCGTCGAGAATCAGATTCTCCTCGGGGCCATAAATGCCGTCGGGACGAATGGCGCAGCTGGTCAACTCTTTCTTGCCATTGGCGGCCAGCACACGTTTTTCGGCTTCAATTTTTGTTTCGGCATACACACTTTTGGGTGCTCTGGCATAAGGGGTGTGTTGATCCATCTCGGGAAGCGGCTCGCCATCAAAGCAAACATCTACGGAACTCGTGTAGACGAGTCGTTGCACGCCCTGTGCAAGACAGGCCTGAATGATGTTTTCGGTCCCTCCCACATTGATGTCCCAGGCGGGCTGACGATAACTGGCTGGCGCGCTCTTACCTCCCAAGAGGCTGATCATGGAGGCCACATGGAAAACCGTGTTGATTCCGTCACAGGCTTCTCGCATGGCCTCGCCATCTGTGATGTTCCCGCGGACGCATTGGAGATTGGGATGCTCCAGAGGAAGAGGCGTTTGGTGGACCAGTGCCCGTACCTTGCATCCGTGGGTGATGAGCTGTTTGACCAGATTGCTCCCTACCAAGCCCGCCGAACCGGTCACCAGGCAACGCCCGAGTTCCGGGCGCAACGAGTCCAAGGCGCTATTGCGGTCTTCGTTGTACATAGGCGAGCTTTTCTCCGAATTTTTGGTGGAGCCTTACTCTAGTTCAATTTCTCTTCCGTTGCCGATTTCCAGATGCGTGGGGCCCGGTTCAGTTTTTATAGACGAGCTGAGGTGGAATGGCCTAGGATCCCTGGCCTGAATTTGGCGGTGTGTTTCGCCGCGTATCAAGGAGGTTCGAAAGAATGGAGAACGACAAGTTTACCAAGATTGTGTTGACGGCCATCGCTGTACTGCTGTGTGTGAACGTGGCGCAGAACGCGGGCTGGATCTGTGATGGCCAGGGCAGGAAGAGTGAATGCACTGCGGAAAAAAAGAGTCAGTGCAAGAAGGCCAGGGGGGGCTCTGAGGGCTATCGCTTGCTACCCCTGAACCAGGCCCGCAAGGTATTGCGACTTGAAATTGACACGGGGCGGGTGTGGTCTCTCGATACGCGAGGGATGAAGGGCTGGCGGCCCATTGAAACCCTGACCGAAGAAGAGATTAGCGAGATCGAAGAAGCTCGAACGGGGAATCGTCCAGGAAAGGGAAGGAAGGTTGTTCCGGCCGCTCCGGCCGAGGCTGCTGCGGATAAGACAGGCGATGAGGTCGAGGCGGAGTAGGAACTCAGTACTTGGCGAAGCCGTACTTGTATTGGCGACCGAAGAAAAGGGGCTCGAGTTTACTCACGATGGACTTTTGATCGAGTCCCATTCGGTAGTTGCCTTGGATGGACTGTGAATTGCCTTCGTCACCCACGGCCGCATGATATTCCAGACCCAGGGAGCTGTTGGAGTCCCTGGGTTGGAAAGTGATTCCCGCCCCGAATTCGCCCATAATGCGCGAGTCGTCCGTTGTGACTTCGACGGGGATGCCGGGCGCACCCTGGAAGCTAGATTCAAGGTCACGTTCGTAGCCTGTGAACACGCCGCGAGCGCGTACCGAGAAATCTGAGGTCCAAATTCCATCGGTCATGGAATCGGTGATGATGTAGCGGTAGCGCGGTGTGCTCTTGCTGAAGTGAAGGCCAATGCTTCCAGCAGCAACCGAGTTTTTGCGCTCATCCAAGTTCAGGTTGAGCAGGTAGCCGGTGGCCACCTCCTTCTCTTTGAGTGAGTCTTCCTTTAGGTAGGCGTAATCGATGCCAACGCTGGGTCGAATTTCCCAGCCGTTTTCACTCAGCATCCCGTAACTGGCTTCAACAAGGACGGTCCCGCCGTTGCTGGTATTGTCGGATTTGTTCAGGTAGTTGGGGACGGTGAAGGCAATCCGGTGTTTCATGTCGTGCGAGCCGTAGCTATAGGTGGCTGCGGATTTATAACGCCAAGGCCCAACATCCAGCGCCGCAGCCAGTCCGGCGAAGGCGCCGTCGTAATCAGCACGGCCTTGAGTCGTGTCCAATTCAGCGTCACCTGTCGCGGCGCCGATCCCAAAAGACATGCTGAAGTCATCCGTGAAGCGCTTGGAAACACCAGTCATGGCGCCTGTGACGTTGCCCTCAAACTCAAGGGTATCGCTATCCCGTTTTTGATGCTGACCGAACCCGATGAACCAGGGCTCCCAGCGACTCTCGCCACAAACGGCGCGCGAGGTGAGGCGATTTTCCAGGCTGTGATGAGTGCGCCGCTTGCAATCGAGCGGGCGTTCCAGCAGGCCGCGCGTAAAGAGCAGGCCCGACGACAAGGCGAGGGAGGTATGGGCATCGTAGGCTTCGGGGCTGAGTTGGTCGTAGGAACTCTGGACGCCCTTCAGGTCTTGCGAATTAATGGCGACAAAGATCTTTTCCCAATCGGCTGGCAGGTTGTCGGCGTCGGCTTGAATGACATCGAGTTGGTGGCCGATCTTGCGCTGATTGTGATTGCTTCCAAGGTCTTCATACAGGTTTCTTGTGACTTCCACTTGTATGAAGTTGTCGTCGTACTGCCCCCCTACGATCTCCGTGATGATCGCGAAGTTGAAGACGGGAGTATCGGGATGCGTGAATCCTGTGAAGGTACCGTCGAAGCCTGCTGCGCTTTCTAGTACGGTGTAGACGCTGGAGTTGCCAGGTGCCAGAGAGACGGCTTCATCGTCGACGAAGGTAAGTTTTAACTCCGCTCCATCGACGGTGTCAGGGTCTCCCTGCTCAAGCACAACGGGTGCACCGGAAAAGGAGAACCAGGTGCTGTCGTCGTCGTCAGCGGCGTCATCCGTGTTAC
Source organism: Pseudomonadota bacterium (assembly GCA_003353845.1). GTDB lineage: Bacteria > Myxococcota_A > UBA9160 > UBA9160 > JADFDR01 > GLO-12. The sequence goes on from PIVT01000005.1 coordinate 77,168, forward strand.
TCAGTGCAGAAATATAGATGCTCTTGTTTCCAAAGGTTGTGCTGCCCTGGACAGCGACCCGGACATTGGGACCGGCAGCCTGCAAGCTGCCGGTAATGAAATTGAAGTTGGGGATTGAAGTGCCGACATTGCCGGTGTTGCTGAGAACCCAAGTGCCGGCATCGCTAGTCCCAGTCACTGGGGAATAGCCCACTCTTGTTTCGATGGACTCGCCGAGCCAGACGAAATCCCCATCTCTTCCGACATTGAAATTGTCAAAGTCTCGCCAGGTGCCACCCCCGTTCACTTCCGAGAGGTCGAATTCACCAGTGCCTCGAAGTTCCAGTGTGTCGTCCCCGCCTCCCCCATCTCCCCCATAGATGACACCGTTAATGCCCGTTGGAGTGGTTCCCAAGGAGAACAGGTCGTCGCCGATGCCCAGATCGACGCTGTCGTCAATTCGGGATTGGAAAATCGGGTTCTCGTCCTCGTCGAGAAGTTCTAGATACTGGTAATAGAATTCGTCGTTGCCAGCTTCCAGGTTTACGTTGCCTGTGATGATGCCGTTGTTGAAGATGGATTCAATTCCGGGACTGCCTTGAATGGCGGTGTTATCGGATTCGATGGTCCCGCCATTCGTCACTATGTTTTTATTTACGCCCGAGGGTTCAGCAAAGCTGACGGCGGTGCCGCCCTGCGTGGTAATTCTTCCCTGGTTATTAAGTTCGTTCCCTCGATCATCCGGGGGATCATCCGAGAGATCATCACCCGCGAAGACAATGCCGTCGCCGTCTCCCTCTACATCAATGACTCCGGTTTCTTCGGCGGTTGGATCGCCAAACTCATCCAAGCCCGGTTCGTTTAGAATGTAGTTATCGTCTTTCACGCGAATGGCATCGCCGCCTGCTTCCACGCTGATGATTCCGTTATTTACAATGGTGTTGTGTGACCCTCCGTCGAGGGCAGCGGCTTGATTGCCTGTGACAGCATTCACATTGATTACACCATCGTTTTTGATACCGCCGAATCCTTGCTCGCGCAGAAGGACATTGGTGTCGTCGCCTTCGGTGCCCACGATCTCCGGGGTACCGTTCCTATCTTCGAAGTGAATACCGATGGCGCCGTCGCCCGTGACCTCAATCAGGCCGGTGGACGAGTTCCGCACCGTGTTGCCGTAGTCAATGGGCAGCAGTTTGTTCCCATCGTCATCGAGTTCCTCCTGCGGCGGAGGCGGAGCTCCTTCGACGTAAATCCCGTAGCTATCGTCGTCCGAAACATTGATGATGCCGGCTTGGCCATTGGAGCCGTTTTCGATGTAGTTATTATTGTTGGCCTTGATCCCGTAGCTGTCAGTACCGATGACCTCGATGGTGCCTTGGTTCAGGATGTTTCCGCTGGAAGAGTTCTCTGGGTCGAGGACGCCAAACTCATCAACCAGAAAGCCCGTGAAGGTATTATTACTATTGGCTCGAATGCCGGCGCTATTGCTTCCGTTGACATTGATGGTGCCGCTGTTGGTGATGTCGTTTCTGTCATTGGCTTTAATGCCAGCATTGATGTCGGTAACGCCGTCGCCATTCACGTTGATCACGCCGTCAACGTAGATGTCATCGTCCGGATCGTCGAGGTCGCCTTCGTCTACAAGCTCCGTGCTGTTGTGGACAACGCTGTGATCACCCACCTGGATGCCGTTTTGATCATCTGCATCGGCTTGGATGGTTCCCAGATTGGTCAGACTGCTGCTGGCGTCGATATCATTGAGTTCCATCACGGGGTCGATGGTCCCGATGGGGACGATATTGGTGAGGGTGACACCTTCTTCTACCGAGACCGTGAGGCCGTCGTTACCACCATGGGACCAACCGTCAGTGCGGTCTTCGTCACAGTTGATGTTCTGGCCGTCCGACGTGGCATCATCGCAAGCGGCTCGGGCCGTCGTGGAGAGCGTGGGCAAAAGCGAGAGAGCCAGCAAGAGTGGCAGTAAAAGAGGTAGAGAGAGGGGCAGGGCCGCGGTCCAGCGGAAAGCCCGGAGGCCGTTCAAAATCGGGGTGTGCATGTGTTTTGCATGTCTCCTGGTGATTCTTATAGTGATTCTCACGGGTTGCCCAATGGCCACTGATCTTACTGGATCTAGACGCAAAGCGACATTCCGCTATTCATCCAGCGTGGCAAAAAGAGTTCCGGGCTGAGCAAGGGCCGGGCAAGAGCCGAGCAAGGGCCGAACAAACGGGGAGGTTGCGGAAAGTGGAGACTGTTTTGGGATCGAAATCGGGCTGCGAGGTCTCGCGATGAAGGTTCTGGTCACGGGCGCTTTTGAGGGTCGGGCCGGCTTCGGGGAAGCCCTGGTGAATGAATTGCTCCAGCTGGGATTCCAGGTAGGCACGCTCAATCGAGAGGATCCGGAGGCCAGGCAGCGGGCCACTCCCTGGAACGGGTTGATCGGGCAGGTCTGGACGCGGAGCTGGAATTCGGGAGCCATGGACCACGCGCTGCGCCATGTCGATGTGGTGATTCACTGCAGCGAGATGGGCCCCTCGCTCAGTGAAAGCGCGCCCCAGGAAGCCAAGACTCGAAATGTCGAAGCCACGCGGGAATTGATCGCGGCTTGTTTGCGTCGGCCAGAACCCACGCGTTGGATCTTGGTGTCCAGTATCGCAGTGTCCGGTTGCTCCCAGGAATACCCCGCTCCGCGCCGTGCTTCGGATCCAGTGGCTCCCGTCAGCCATTACGCCAATCAGCGATTGGAATGCGAACAGATGCTGGTGGATTCGGGCATCGACTGCTGTGTGTTGCGGCTTGCCCCCATGCAGCCCCCAGGGCTGGAGCTGCGCGACGTGGACTCGTTGCGGCGCTTCTTTGCGCACAGCCTGGAAAACCGCATTGAACTGGTGCACCCCAAGGATGCCGCCTTTGCCGTGGTGCATGCCTTGGAGAACGAGCAGGTTTGGGGGAATACCCTGCTCATCGGAGGGGGTCGCTCTTGTCAGGTGCGGTCGCGCGATGTCAACCGCGCTCTTTTGCGCGCCCTGGGCTTGGTGGAGTTTTCTGAATCCTCTTTCGGCAAAGAGGAAGATGAAAACGATTGGCTGGATACCGAGGAAAGCCAACGCTTGTTGCAGTACCAACAACGCAGTGCAGATGAACTCTTTGCAGAGTGGGAAGAGCAAGCGAGCCAACGGCGAGCCCGGATCAAGTGGATCCGCCCCCTCTACCTGAGTTTGATGCTTCGTCATTCGAGGACGAAGTAGATGTCCCGTCGCAAGACCCCGCGTCCTCCCCAATCGCCCTACATCACACCCGAAGGCTTTCGTGCCTTGTCGGAAGAGATGGATCACTTGTGGAATGTCGAGCGGCCCAAGGTCACCGAAGCGGTCACGGTGGCAGCGGCCCAAGGGGATCGCTCGGAAAATGCGGATTACCAATACGGCAAGCGCCGTCTGCGGGAGATTGATAGTCGCGTCGAGTTCTTGGACAAGCGCTTGAAGGCGCTCAAGGTGGTGGACGTGGCGGCGGAGCGCATGGCTGAGGCCAAGGTGTTTTTTGGTGCTTGGGTGAAGCTGGAAGACGGCGAGGGGAACCCACTGGTTTATCGCATCGTGGGCCCGGATGAGTTTGATGCCGCGGCTGGCTTGATCAGTATGGATTCGCCGGTGGGCCGAGCCCTCATGCACAAAGAAGAAGGCGATGAGGTGTTGGTGCAGCGCCCGCGCGGCGACATCGAGTACACAATCCTGGAGGTAGCCTTCGAACCCTTTGAGGATGGAGTGGGCTAGGAGTTCAGCGGGTGCGACGTTCCACGATGTCGAATTGCCCGAGCTGAACCGTGGCCAGTAAAGGCAGGTGGTCAGATCCCTTGCGCGACGCTGGCGTATCGTGTGGACGCATTTGTTTTATCCCCACGCCACGCGAGTAGATCCGATCCAAGGAAAGCACGGGCAGTGGGGAAGGGAAGGTCGAGGGCCAGTTCTGATTGTGATGGCGCGTGGTAAAGGTGTCATTGAGGCGCTTGGTGGCGCGGCATTTTCGCCAGGCATTCATATCGCCCAAGAGCAGTGCGGGGCCTTGTAGCTCTGGATGGTCCAGGATGGAGTGGACCTGGCGCTCGCGCGTTCGATCAATGAGCGCCAGGTGGGTGGCCACGACGGTGAGGTCACGCGTGGTGCCGTGAAACTGTGCCGCAATGGCCGAGCGGCGTTCGAAAACACCGAAATTCAAGTCCAGGGTAAACACAGCTTTCATGGGTCGACGAGAAAGTACGGCATTGCCCAGTTCGCCGCGCCGATGGGCACGCGTGACCGCAAAGGCGACATGTAAATTGAGGGCGTCGGAAATATGCTCTAGCGGGTCTTCTCGATTGAAAGGACGAAGCACTTCTTGCAGGGCGATGATGTCGCTGTCCAACTCTTCGATGACCCGGAAGGCCAACTCGGGATCCCATTTTTGTCCGCCGCGCACCCCGGCCCAACGGTGCACGTTGTAAGTGGCGACTTCCAAGTTCCCATGGGTTTGGCCAATGTGTGGGGGTTGGGCGGGCACCCGCAATGGGGCCAGATAAGGCACGCGCTCCTCAATCTGTGCCCGGCGTTTCGCGTGAGAATCCCTACGTGCTTTTGCGGCCCTGATGGCTTTTCTCATAACAGGTGGAAGGATGGCACGGTGCGCTCTCGGGCGCCAACGCAGGGTCGTGGAGGAGGGCGGGGAGAGTCGGGTCCTAATTCGCTTCCAGGGTACCCATGGCGTACTCTTTGCGAATATGGATCGAAGCTTTTGTCTCAACATCGAAGATCTGCCCTTGCGCCAGGCCATGGAGCAGGTGTGTGACTTGGTCCATCGCGAAGGCGGGCGGGCCCTCTTGGTGGGGGGCAGTGTGCGTGATGCCGCCTTGGGGTGCAGTCCGGTGGACTTGGATATCGAGGTCTACGGCATTCAGCCGGATCGCTTGATCGCCTTGTTGGAGCAGCGCTTTTCGCTGGATCTGGTGGGGCGCGCCTTCGGTGTCATCAAGCTGCGCGGGTTGGAGATCGACGTCAGCCTGCCGCGCAGTGAATCCAAGGCGGGCCTCGGCCATCGCGGGTTCAACGTCTTGTCGGATCCCTTTATGACCGTCCAGGACGCGGCCAAGCGGCGCGATTTTACGCTCAATGCCATCGCCTATGACCCGCTTCAATCTGAGCTGATTGACCCCTATAACGGGTTGAGAGACCTGGAAGCGGGGCTGCTTCGGCACACCTCGGAAAAATTCAGTGAGGATCCGCTGCGCGTATTGCGCGCCATGCAGTTTGTGGCCCGTTTTGAGTTTGACGTGGCCGCCGAGACCGTTGCGCTGTGTCGTGACATTGAGCCCGAGGGCTTGCCCAAGGAACGAATTTTTGGCGAATGGCGGAAGCTGCTGGAATCTGGAAAGAAGCCCTCCCGCGGCTTGGCCTTTCTGCTCGACTGCGGCTGGCTACAGTACTTTCCCGAACTGGAGACCTTGGTGGGCTGTGCCCAGGACACCAAGTGGCACCCCGAAGGCGACGTCTGGGTCCACACCTTGCACGCGCTGGATGTTGTTGCCGACGAACGCATAGGCGATGCGCGCGAAGATTTGATTGTCGGGCTGGCAGTGCTTTGCCATGACTTGGGGAAGCCCTTGGTCTCTGAAAGGTCTCGGGGGTCGGTGGATGTGGGAAGGATTCGTGCCATTGGCCACGAGCGAGCGGGAGAGGCGCCCTGTCGGTCCTTCCTGGAACGCATGACGGAAGAAAAAGAAATTTTTGAGCAGGTGCTGCCCTTGGTGGGTTCTCACCTGGCTCCGCGCCAGCTGCACCAGGTGAAGGCCAGTGATGCCGCCGTTCGTCGCCTGGCGTCCAAGGTGAAGCGCATTGATCGCCTGGTGCGCGTCGCCCGCGCGGATCAGTTCGGCCGACCGCCCTTGCCAAAGGATGAATTCCCACCCGGCGAATGGTTGCTCGAACGCGCACAGGCCTTGGAAGTGGCGGACCAGGCTCCAAGCCCCATTGTGTTGGGCCGACACTTGATGGAGTTGGGATTGGAACCGGGCCCGACCTTCGGGCCCGTGTTGGCGGCTTGCTATGAGGCGCAACTCGATGGCAAGTTTTTTTCCATCGAAGAGGGAATGCTTTTAGCTGAGCGCATCATCGCCCAACGCAAGGCGCAGGCTGAAGCCCGGCACCCGACCGATGAAGTCGACTCAAGGGATTGAGACGTAAAAATGTTTTCTGAAAAGCGCATTCTAGAAATTGGCGAGCTTCGTCTGGAAAATGCCTTGGTCCTCGCTCCCATGGAGGGCTACAGCGATCTGCCTTTTCGCGTTCTGTGTCGGCGCTTGGGCTCCAGTTTGGGCATCACCGAGTTCACCAATTGTCACGCCTTGGCCACGGGCGGTGAAGGCAGTTTGCGCAAGGTCGCCATTGTCGACGAAGAGGGACCCGTCGCTTGCCAGATTTATGGCAATGAGCCGCAGCGCATGGGGCAAGCGGCGCGCGTGGTCGAAGAGTCCAATCCCGATTTCATCGATTTGAATTTCGGTTGTCCCGCGCGCAAGATTCGTTCGGTGGGCTGTGGTTCGCAGCTGATGCGGGATCCCGACCTGGTCGTCGCCATCGTGCGCGAAGTGATCGCTCAGGTGGCCAAGCCCGTCAGCTGTAAAATGCGCTTGGGTTGGGATGAGGACAGTATCAATGTGGTGGAGATTTGCCTGCGCTTGCAAGATCTCGGCGTAAAGGCCGTGACGATTCACGGCCGAACGCGTTGTCAGAAATATTTAGGGCAGGCGGATTGGGATTGGATCGCTCGTGTGAAAGAAGCCTTGGAGATTCCCGTCATCGGCAATGGGGATGTCTGCAGTGGGGAAGATGCCCAGCGCATGTTTGAGCACACGGGAGTGGACGCCGTCATGATCGGTCGGGCGACTTTCCGTAAACCCTGGATCTTCCGAGAGGCGCGCGCCTTTCTAGACAAGGGGGAGTCTTTGCCCAGCCCCTCGCTGCTGGAGCGCATGGATTTATTGTTGGAGCACCTGGCTCTTTCGGTGCAGTACAAGGGTCCGGTGAAGGGATTGCGGGACATGCGAAAATTCTATCCCACCTACTTGGGCGACCTCACTGACTTCCCTGCGTTGCGCAGAGAACTGGTGTGTGTGGATGAGTGGTCGGCACTGCAGGACACCCTTCTTGGCCTGCGCGAGAACGCAACCCAGAACGCAACCCAGAACGCAACCCATGTGGCCAACTCCATGGGCGGTCACTCATGAGTGTTCGATTCGAATCCATTGGTACGATTCGCTCCCCGTTTAAAGAGAAGTTCGGCATTCCGCGTCAAGCGGGGCTGCTGCCTGAAATTACTTCGATTCTGATTTTGGATGAACCTTTTGCGAAATCGGAAGCCCTGGTCGGGCTGCAGGACTTTTCCCATCTCTGGATTCTTACCCTGTTCCATGCGCATCTCGACCGGGAGTGGAAACCATCGGTCCGCCCGCCGCGCTTGGGTGGAAACGAGAGCGTGGGTGTATTCGCTACGCGTTCTCCTTATCGCCCCAATCCCATTGGTTTGTCGGCTGTTGAATTGAAGAGCATCGAGCGGGAAGGAAAGCAGGCCTTGTTGTTTCTTGCGGGTGGAGACTTTTTGGACGGCACGCCCGTGCTGGACATCAAGCCCTACATCGCCTACGCGGACGCTTTGCCCCAGGCTCGCTCCAGCTTCGCAAGTCACGCCCCCGAAGCGAGCTTGAACGTTCATTTTGAGGAAGAGGCTTTGCAAGTTTGCCGTCAGCACGCGCGCGAAGACCTGGAATCCATGATTCGTGGCATGTTGGCCTTGGATCCACGTCCCGCGTATCGACAAGGCGAAGCGGAGGAGAACTATGCCTTTCGATTGTTGGAATTTGATGTGAAATGGACGGTTCGGGGCAAGGACGTTTGGGTGACTCGCTTAGCGCCCGCGGGCGGCCTAGAATAGCCCCTCAAATAGTGAGTAGGTTGTGCGCCCCACGGGCGAAGAAAAAAGGAAGCGTGGAATGAGTAAAGGGCTCCGGTTGATGACAGTAAACAAACGAGTGCTTCTGGCCATGAGCTTCGCTCTGGCGCTGGCCATTGGCGGAAGCAGCGGAGCAGCGCCGGAGGAAGGGGAAGAGCAGGGCGTGGGCCAAATCTGCCTCGCCCCCCTGGCGCAAGGTTTTGAAGTGCCCGCCCTCGTTGAGGAGGAGGAGACAGAGGCTCCCAGCGAGGCTGTGGTGTTGGTGGATGATGAGAGTGAGGGCATTGACAATACGGCGGTGGCTTTGCCCGATCGCAAAGTGACGGTGGAAGTGGAAACCCGGGGCGAGATTGAAGCATCGCGCACGAGAGCCCAGAGCCTCGGGCCGATTCCGACCAGAGAGCGCAGTCTGATTACGCTGCGCGAAGAGGGGAAGATTGTGCAGTCCTTCCTCTATCAACGGACTCCCGGAGTTTCGGAAGACTATTGCCTGGTGTATCGCGCGGGCCGTGAAACCTGGGCGATTCTTCCCCTGCAAGACGTAGGTGGATGGTGCTCTTGTGATCACCGAGCTTATGTGGCGCCCGTTGTTCCCGAGGAAAAACAGGAGGGCGAGTGAGTTCCTCCTGAAAACGAACAGCTGTTTGCCGAGGGTTTTTTCATTTACACCGAGTGCTTTTTCCAAGCGAGACGAGGTTCCATAACCGGAAGAATAGATACTTCCGAGGGTTGCTTTGCCATGGCAGGCTGGCGCATGATGTAAGTCGAGAGAGTGAGAGTGATAGAGGGGCTGGGAAGGTCGAACTGGGGTGACTTTCCTAGAGTAGCAAAGGGCCAGATGTATCTGTGACGTTTCTATGAAGGTTTTGGTAGTTCAATAGTTCGTTTGTAGTGAATCTCTGCAGTGTGCCAGCGCCTCCATCGCGGTAGCAAGATAGTTGCTACAAGCAATTCCTTTGGCGTTGTAAAGCACTTGTTGGGGGTCGCATGGCATTAGTTCTTTTAGTCGACGACGAGCGCAGCATACGAATGACCTTCGCCCATGCCTTGACGGAAGATCATCACGAAGTCATTACAGCGGCGAGTGCGGAGGAAGCCTGGGGCATCTTGAGAGAGCGTCCCATCGATGTGATGGTCTCTGACATCATCATGCCGGGCATGCATGGTGTGGCCTTGTTGGAAATGCTCGCCGAAGAGAGCGTCGATGCCGAAGTGATTTTAATGACGGGGTATCCATCCGCGGAAACAGCCATCCGCGCCATTCGCGCCGGAGCCTTTGATTACCTGCCCAAGCCAGTCTATGGCTCCAATCTGAGACGCGTTGTCGGTGCGGCCTACGCACGTAAACTGGTGCGTGCCGAACAAGCCTCGGAACAGGATGCCAGTTCTTCTCGCTCCCAAAACCTCACCGAAGTGCTCGCGGCCAATCTCAATTCGATGATGTCGCAATTGCAGGCGAAATCCGTGGCGGAGCCTCCCCTCAATGGCTCTTGGCGCCAGGAGATTTTAAGCTGTTTGGTCGAATCCTATGACTGTATTGAACTGCTGGCGCGCGAACTCTCGGATTTGCATGAGCAGCTTTCACCCGAGGCGCCAGAGGTTCCCGCTCGGGGATCAGCGCCGACCCGGGCCTCGAAGCCCGCTTTATTGCGTTGCACACCTCAAGCCCCACGCTCCAATGGCGATCAGATCACAGGTTAAGCCTCGACCTTCTTCACACTTCCCTTGACCGCAGGGCTATCCGCTTACTATTCACTGACGAGCGCTGGCACGAAACCGTCCCGGCGCCGGATGACGTGAATGACAGGCAGGATGGAAAGGGTTGGGGATGGCGCGTAAGAAGGCGAAAACGCAGGCGAAGCCGGGCAAGGCGGCACTCAAAGCGGACAAGTACGATCTCTATCAGAAGGCGGTACAAAGTCCGGAGCCCGATATCGACTTTGCCATCCGTGTTTACAGCAAGCGCTTCCAGCGGGAACCGCAGCTGATGCGCGAAGATTTCTGTGGGACGGCTGCGCTTTCCTGTGAGTTTATCTCGCGCGATCCGGGAAATAAGTCCTGGGCCATCGACCTGGATCCTGAACCCCTGGAATGGGCCCGCAAAAATACCGTGGGCCAACTGAAGCCGGATCAAGCCCGCCGGGTGACGCTCATCGAGGGAAATGTGCTCGACGCACATCCCAAACGAGTTGAAGTGACCCTGGCCTTTAATTTCTCCTACTGCATCTTTCGAGAGCGGGCCGTGCTGCTCGACTATTTCCGCGTGGCCTATGAAGGCCTGCGCCGAGAAGGCTTGTTCATGCTGGACCTCTACGGGGGGCCTGGCGCGCAGCAGACCATGAAGGAAACCCAAGAGAAAGAAGGGTTTGAGTACGTGTGGGAGCAGGCTCGCTTCGATCCCATCCAGCACGGCGTCGTGAATCACATCCATTTCGAGTTCGATGATGGCAGCCGCAAGAACAAGGCGTTTACCTACGAATGGCGCTTGTGGAGCATTCCGGAGATTCGCGATCTGCTCCTGGAGGCGGGTTTTTCGGAAGTCGAGGTGTACTGGGAAGGCACGGACAAAGAGACGGGCGAAGGCAATGGGATTTATCACAAGCGCGAGCACGCTGTGGATGATCCTGCCTGGGTGGTCTACATCGTCGGGGTGAAATAAGCTCTGGGAACTTGGTGCTCTGGGAACTTGGTGAGAGGAGAGCGTGATTTCGAAACAGTTCCACAGTCTGTATCCCCATGGCGAGGGCCTCGGCCCGCGTCGATTCAAACGAAGCTCAGTGGGCTGGGTTGGGGTGCTTGTGTTGTGTGGCCTGTTGCTGCCCTCCCTTGGCCAGGCTCGCTTGCGCAACCCCGCGCAGCTCGATCAGTGGCTCCCCGTCCTGGACATTCCCAATCAGGTAAGCTTCGTGTCTGAGCGCTGTGATGGAATCTCCCTGGATGTGCGTGTGTACTACATCGTACGTGGCCAGGCCCCCTCACTCTCTCGCAAGCTCCTCGACTTCTTGAACGACAATCCTCACAGCCAGTCAGAGAGAAAAACCCTGGTGTTGGAAGTTGAGATCGAAGGGGTTTCCACGCGCTACGACTTGACCAGCGAAAGTGTGAAGCTTACCTCCGCGACGCTGAAACCCTCGCCGCCACCTGAGCAAATTCGCTTTGAAGGCGAGGGGGGTGTGCCTTGGATTGCCCCCAAATACTCCAAGTACCTGTACGCTTTTCTGGTTTCCAAAGAAATGGGAAACGTAATCCATATTTTGGTGCCCGAACGAGAAGGCGAGTGCTCGATCCCTCCGTTGGTGTTGCGGCCGCTGCGTTCCTATGGCCCTGCGCAATAGGGGGCCAGCGAAAGAGGGCCCTGCAAATATAGGCGCCGGGTTTGGAGATCCTTTCCCCATCGCCGCCCTGACGCGGTAGACTTCAGCCCGGAAAACTGAAGAAACCATTTTGAGAAAGGGATAGGTAGGAAGGTGATCGCTGATCTGCAGAAACTATTCTCGCTCCAAGAAGCGGACATTCAAATTCGCTCTCTTGAGCAAGAACTCGCAAGAATTCCGGAAACGTTAAGTCAGGCCCGCGAACAGCGCGCATTGGCCAAAGGCCAAATGGAAGAAGTGAAAAAGGCGCTGGAAGAGGAGCGGGGGGAGCAACGGCGTGTCGAGTCGAATCTGAACGATGCGGAAACGCTATTGACGCATTTGGAAGCCAATTCCAGCCAAGTGAAGAGCAATGAGGCCTATACGGCCATGCTGGTGGAAATCGAAGCAGCCAAAGAAAAAATCTCGGTTTCGGAAACTCAAATTCTTGAGGGGATGGAGTCCTTGGAGGCCACCGCCAGTCGCTTGGAGGAGGCGTCTCGCTTCTCGGCCGACACGGATGCCCGGGTTGCGGCAGAAGAGGAAGACATTGCCAAGCGGGAGGAGGAACTTCAAGGAGAGGTTGAACGCCAGCAGGATATCCGTGCCAAACGCCACGCGTTAGTGCCTCCCGAGGCCTTGCGAATCTACGACCGCATCGCCGCGCGCAAGTTGCCAGCATTGGCTTCCGTGGTAGGGAAGCTGTGTGGAAAATGCCATGCCGTGCTTCCCGCACAATTGGCGGTGGAGGCCCGTGAGGGAAAGTCCATCGTGAGTTGTCGAGGCTGCAAGCGGATCTTGGTCCCTGACGAAGTGATGAAAAAGAGCGAAGAGTAACTTGAGCATCGCAGAAAAATTTTCCCTGAAAGGTAAGCGGGCATTGATTACCGGGAGCACGCGGGGCATCGGGCGTGCCATCGCCGACGCCTTTGCCGAGTGCGGAGCGGAAGTGCTTGTCAGTTCGCGCAAGGCCGAGGCGGTGGAAGCGACTGTGGCCGCCATTCGTGCTGCGGGGGGGCTCGCCCGCGAGTTTCCATTGCATGTGGGAAGCTCTCAGGGGATTGAGTCGCTGGTTCGTCAACTGGATGACGAGGGACTGGAGGTCGACATCCTGGTTAATAACGCCGCGACCAATCCCATCTACGGAAGCCTGGCCGACACGGAACTGAGCGCTTGGAACAAGATTTTAGAAGTCAATCTCACGGGTCCCTTTCTGCTCAGCAATGCCTTGGGCCAGCGAATGAGTGCCCGTGGTCGCGGTTGTATTATCAACGTCACTTCAGCGGGGGCCTTGAAGCCTGGGGATGGTTTGGGGGCCTACTGCGTCTCCAAGGCAGCCTTGATTACTCTGACGCGGGTCCTGGCGAAAGAGTTGGGGCCGCAGCGTGTACGGGTGAATGCCCTGGCCTGTGGCTTGGTGGAGACGGACATGAGCAGCACTCTCTTCGCCAATAAAAAAATCTACGACGACATCGTGGGGCAATGTGCTTTGGGTCGTCACGCGCTTCCAGAAGAAATGGCAACAGCGGCTGTATTTCTGGCCAGTGAAGCTGGAAGTTACGTGAACGGTGAAGTGCTAATTGCTGATGGTGGAACGGTTATTTAGTTTCGGGATGCTTCGCTGTAGAGCTTTGCTGGCGACGTCCAGGTCAGAAAAGCCAGAGGGGGCGTAGGTATATCTAAGGACTTGCGTACATTTTTTCTTTGATTTTCACCCTTGTTCAATGCCAGACTAAAGGCGCTTAGCGGGCGGATCTTGTCGCGTTCAAAAAAACGGGGGAAGGGCGGTTGTTGGGCATAGGCGTGGCAATGTCAGCATGAATGCCGCAATGAGAGGGAGTCGCCCTAGGGGGCTTTAAATAGAAACCAAGATTCGAATTCGCTGGAGACAGTGTAGGAGATGCCTCACCGTAGACTTTCGGTCTACTTGGGGAGGGGGAGACAAAGAATGGCAGGCGGTACCGTTAAGTGGTTCAGTGATGAAAAAGGCTATGGATTTATAACACCTGACGATGGTTCGAAGGATCTCTTCGTTCACTATTCAAATATTGAGAGTGACGGGTTCAAATCATTGCGAGAAGGGCAGAAGGTGGAGTTCTTGCCCGGCGAGGGGCGCAAGGGTCCCGAGGCGACAGGGGTACGATCCCTGTAGCTAGCTTAAAATTGAACGCGCAAATCAGTGATGCTGATTTCAGCGGAACAGGCAAATGTGAAGCGGCTCAGGCGTCCAGCCCGAGCCGTTTTCATTTGGTGCTGACCTCTTCCCATTGGAGCCGATATACTTGGCTCGATGTCAAAGTTTGAGCCACTTCTAAAAGCCGCCAAAGCCCAAAAGGGTGACGACCCAGAACTGCACACGGCAGCGACCGTGATTCCCTTGCGCAACGGCAGCGAGGGAATCGAGCTGCTTTTGCTACGACGCAATCCCGAGCTGCGATTCTTGGGTGGGGCTTGGGTCTTTCCGGGGGGAAAGATTGATGCGCAGGACTTCTCCAGTTCAGAGCGAAGTGCAGCGGCGCTGATGCAGGCTGCGCGACGAGCGGCGGTGCGAGAGACCCTCGAAGAAGCGGGCATCCAAATTTTAGAGCGAGACCTCGCGCATTTCTCCCGCTGGATTCCACCTGAAAAGATCGCCAAGCGTTTCGAGACTTTATTCTTTGCCACCTCGCTTGAGGGAGACATGGAAGTGGTGGTGGATGGGGAAGAGATCGAGCATTTCGCTTGGTTTACTCCTCAACGAGCCCTGGCGGCGCAACATGCGGGGGAGATTGTCCTGGCGCCACCGACGTATATCACCATTCATCAAATGTCAGCCTTTGCAGATACAGGGGCTGCCTTGGCCGAGTTGCACGCCCGTGAGGTCGACGTTTTTTGCGGGCGTTTTGTGAAGTGTGACGAGGGTGCGATTTGCCTGTATGGCGGTGATGTGGCTTATGCAGGTGGGGCCTTGGAGCAGGAGGGGCCGCGGCATCGCATTTCCTTGCTGCCCAGTGGGTGGTGTTACGAGCGCTCGGTTCTCAGTCAAAAATAGAAAAAGGGCGACCTCAATCTCTGAGGGTCGCCCTTTCTATGTACTCACCTAGACTGACTTAGAGTGCCATGTCCTTGAGCTTCTTCAAAGGAAGAATCTTGACTTTGGTCGTTGCAGGCTTTGCAGCGACGTCCATCAACTCACCAGGTCGGAAGGGATTGGGAACACCCTTTCGAGCCTTGCGAGCGGGTTTCTTCACCGTCTTGATCTTGAGCAGACCAGGAAGTGTGAATTGCCCGATAGCGCGCTTTCGAATGTGACGGTCAATTACAACCGACAACTCTTCAAAAACGGATGCAACTTCTTTCTTTGAAAGCCCGGTGTTCTCCGAGATTTCGGATAGTACCTGTGTCTTGGTCATGGATTCTTGAACTGCTGAAGCCTTTTTTGCCATTCGATTCTCTCTATATAGTTAGTGGGATAAGGTGATTAAAACTCGTTCGCATCTTACACGTAAAAAACGGAGGGTCAAACAAATTTAGACTATTTTTTTCGAGGGTTTTTGATGGGTCTTTCAGCGGCACACTGGAATACTCGGGTGGGTAAGCAAGAGTGCATGTGTGGTTGAGAGATGACTGCGAAAGAAAAGGACGAAAGTCCCAGTGGCCCATGGGTCACTGGAAATAAGAGGTAAGCGGTTCAAGCTTTCCAAACGAGTTCTTCACGGAACTTGCCTGGCTTTTTGGGATGCAGGAAAACGCTTTGATCACTTTGTTTTACGAGAGTTTGCACCACTGCGTTTGAGGATTTCTCCATTCCTTGAAGTGATTGGCGAAGGTTGGATTGCACACTTTGCCCGCTGATCCTGGAGGTCGCGCACATTGCGCCAATGGAACTTGTTTTGCTTTGTGGTGACGATGGCCCGGGCGGAGCGCTCTTGCGCAGTGGATGTTTCGAAGTGCAGCTAGAGGCGAAACTTCAGGTCGGTTTAAATGAAAATCCAAGACTCGCCATGCTCTTTAGCGCTTTCCGCGCAGGTGATCCGCTCCTTGGCGGCTAGAGTTTTTCGGTCTTTTGCGAAGAAATAGCTAAGAATCTGGGGGCCTGTGGTCGAAATCTTTAGGTATGGGTTATGAAAAGTATTCCGATGAGATTGCGGAACAGCTGGACCTTGATTCACTTGAAGGAAGCCTCCTACTTTCGGAACTCGAAAGCGACATTCAAGAGGAATTGAACCAACTGGTCTCGAAACGATTTGCTGAGATCCAAGGCGAAATGAAGCTGTCCAATGAGGGGACCAGCATCGGGATGACCTTGAACTGCGCGATCCGCGTGGAGATCCATCATTCCATACAGGCCGATTCTTCGGCGGAAGAGCCCGAGCAACTTTCCTTGCTGCGCACCTTTTCGCCCCGCCGCGCCGATCACGTTGAGAGTGTTTCGGCTACAGAACGGATCAAAGCGCGATCCCAGGTGCTGAACGCATTGGGTCTGAAAAAACCTTAACCCTTCTCCCTGTTCTACTTTTTGACTTTTGCGTCCGGCGCTTCCGGGGGCTCCTCACAGGCGTCACCCACCCCATCCCGATTGCTGTCGAGTTGATCGGGGTTCTTGATGATTGGACAGTTGTCTTTGAGGTCAATGACTTCGTCTTTGTCCCGGTCCGGGTTGGTCTGAATCACTTCAAGGATGAAATCGCGGTAACTGTGTAGGTCGACGGCGTAGGTAATATTGCCGTAGGCGACCACGTTTCGAGGCTGGTTCGGGTGGTTGCTGACGGTCATCATAATGCCAGCAAGTTCCCATTCCCCTTCCCCGTTTTTCAAGAAAACAGGCCCTCCTGAGTCACCGGAGGAGGCTTGTGCCTCATGCGGTGTGGGAAGCGCAATATCAAAGCTCGTGGCAAAACCTCGCGTTGCCGCTTGCTCACTCAAAGGCACTATGATGTCCGTGGCGGCGACACGATTGGTTCCCCAACGCAGGTGACGATCTGTTCCGGTGCTGTAACCCGAGTAGGTTGCCTGCTCTGGGTGGGCCACTTGCCAGGCTACATCCCAAGTCTGGCGAGGAGGGTTGCGATCTTTCCCATTGCCAATCATGAGCAAGAATTGGCCGTCTTCTGGAGGACCGCTTGCAATGGTGATGGCGGGGAGGTTCGGATCTCCGCGAATTTGAAAAAGCATCAAATCAGCGTACACCTTCTCGCTCGTTACACCTTGTCTGCGAATCTTCTTATGCACGGGCTCATAAAGCCGTCCCCCCAGTTTGATGGGTCGGACTCCGACGTGATTTGCGGTGAGCACCCAATGATTCCCCAGATAGACCCCCGTCATGTGATCCATGGTGCCGACATTGGCCCAGCCGGGATCGTCTTTCGGAGCCCTGGTATTGCCCTGGCCTTTACCGGAATCGATCACGACGGCTTGGGCAGATCCGAAAGCGATGAGAGCGAGGGTCAAACTGCAGAGGAAGAACGGTAGGTGCTTTTGAGCTTTCACCCGGAGAAGGTGGCGTTGTGTTGACATCAAGGGTTAGCAGCCTTCGTCTGTCGATTCGCTGGAATCAGAATGGGGCAGCAGCAAGCGCTTGGTCACCTTGTGCAAAAAGGCGGTGTGCTGATCGGTGGCCTCGGGGGTGAGTCCCTCAGTGCCCATGGCCGCGCTCAAAACCGGGGCGAGCACGAAGTGCCCCACGATCAAGTGGATGAAGGCGGCGAAAAGCATGGACAACTCGTCTTCAGTCCAAGATTCCTCGGCGGGTCCACGCCGAAGAGCTGCGATTCCATCGGCGACCAAAGGCTGCATGTGCAGGCCGATGATGTGTCGCATGTGATTTCCACCCGCCAATGACTCGTGACAGAGCAGGCGCGCCAGGTTCGGATTGGCCTTCAGGTATTCCATGATCAACGTAACCATGTGTTCGGCCTCGGCTGGACTCCACTGGGTACCCGCTGAGCGCTCGATAAAGAGGAAAATGGGCTCCAGGGCGCGTTCGAGCACGGCTTTGTACAGCGACTCTTTACCATCGAAGTGGTTATACAGGCTCGCTGGGTTCAATTGAACCTCTGAGGCAATGTCGCGAATGGCCGTTCCGGAAAAACCACGCTCTGAAAACAGGTTTTCCGCTGCATCTAGGATGCGTTCCGTGGTTTTTTGCCCCTCGACGGTGGGGGAGGCAGTGGATGAGGACATTTGATCTCCTGACTGGCTAGGAACCCCAACAGCCTAGCGAAAAGCGCAGCCCGCTTCATCTGGCCGGAAACGCCCGATTTGCCCATTTAAACGTGGGCAGGAAATCTGAAGCCGATTCTGGAAGAAGTTGATCTTAGTGAGTTTTCTTCGTTCGGGCTAAAGAGCTGCTCCCTAATGCCGATTCAACCTAGGAAGACTCGTCAAGGGTGTGCCTTGGCGGATAATGTTTGCATCTTGGTGCGGAGAACAGCACGCGTGGATTGTATTGCTCTGAGGGGCCGCCTGGGTCGGTCATTAGCTCTGATCAGGAGCCTCGGGATTGTGCTGGGCTTGGCCACTCTTTTAATCGGAGTCGCACACGGCACCAAAGCAGCTGAAGGTCCAGAGTCCGATGAGCTTAAGGCGGCATACCTTTTCAACTTTGCCAAGTTTGTGGCCTGGCCCGAGGATCGATTTGATTCAGCGTCTGCGTCGCTCGTCTTTTGCATGGTGGGTGAGGATCCGTTGAACGGTGCCTTGGGAAAGATTACAACGGGGCGCTCCGTCCAAGGCCGGGAAATCGAAATACAAACCTTCGCCTCTCCCGACGCGGCAAATTCCTGCCACATTCTGTTTCTCGAAAATGGCGCCAGCGCTCAGCCGACAGAAGTGCTCAAGAAGTACGATGGCGGGGGGGTCCTGACGGTGGGTGAAAGCGAGGGATTCGCAGCAGTGGGTGGTGTCGCCAATTTCTTCATTGATGGCAAGAAAGTTCGTTTTGAAATTAATAAGCAGGCTGCACAGGATCAGGGATTGAAGATTAGTTCACGTCTTTTGAAGTTGGCACGCATTGTGTCGACAGAGGGTAATTAGGTATGAGTGCTCAATTAGATGGTTCGATTAAAGCCAAGCTGTTGCGCATTGTCGTGCTGACAACGCTGTCATCGCTAATGATCGCCGTCGCCGGATTTATCTTCTACGACTTGGATAACTTCAAAGGAAACATGCAGAGCAACACGGAAACCCTGGCCAAAGTGGTCGCCATTAACAGTGAAGCGGCCTTGGCATTTTCCAGTCGTGAAGACGCTCAGGGCACATTGGCCGCACTGAGTGCAGAGCAGCACATCGCTTCAGCTTGTATCTATGATTTTGATAAGAGTGTGTTCGCCACCTATTCGCGAGATGGCCTTGCTGCTTCCGTGAAGTGTCCTGTTGTGAAGTCCGCGGGTTCTGAATTTGGCCTGAGTGAACTTGCTGTTTTCCAACGCATCCCACCGGACGGCAATAGCGAATACCTGGGGACCTTGTACATCCAGTCCGATCTGGCTGCGCTGCAAACGCGCTGGAGAACCTACTGGGTCATCGTAGGCAGTGTCTTGGGCTTTGCCCTGATCATGAGTTTCGTGATTGCCATCTTCTTGCAGGGCCAGATTGTCCGTCCGTTGAGTGCCTTGGTGGAGGGTGCCGAGCACATCGCAGAGGGAGATCTCTCCAGCGAAGTGGTGGTGAGTAGCAATGATGAGATCGGTGTATTGGGGCGTGCCTTCAATGGTATGGCAGCGCGCCTGTCGGGCTTGGTCTCAGAGGTGGGCGAAAATATTCGCGCCGTGACCAGCGTGTCTCAGATCTTGCAGGGCACCAGTGAGCAGATGATCGCAGAGGTGGCGAAGCAGGAAGAAGCCATTGTTGAAACCGCGGAATCCGTCACCAAGTTCACCGATTCCATTGCTGAGGTGAATCAATACGTGGGGAACCTGGCCGTGGCGGCGACGGAAACCTCAAGTTCCATTAGCCAGATGGATACTTCCATCGGCTCCATCGCCATGCACATGGACAACCTGGCTGAAGCCATCGATACAACCTCCTCCTCGGTTGTGGAAATGAGTGCGAACATTGGTGAGGTGGCCCAGAATGTCGAGACCCTGGAAGTGGCCACAGAGATTACTGAGAGCAGCTTGCGCGAGTTGAATTCCTCTGTGCATCAGGTTGAGGGCAACGCGTCACGCAGCCATGAGCTGTCGGAGAACGCATCCATGCAAGCCGAGACGGGAATGGATGCCGTTCGCGAGATGATCGAAGGGATGCAGGAGATTGAGCTCAGCTTCACCAGCATTAATGAAGTGGTCACCGGGCTGGCGGAGAAATCCGAGAACATTGGTGAGATCATCAAAGTGATCGACGAAGTGGCCAATCAGACGGACCTGCTTTCATTGAACGCCGCGATCATCGCCTCCCAGGCTGGAGAGCACGGGCGAGCCTTTGCCGTGGTGGCCGAGCAGGTGAAGAGTTTGGCCGAGCGAACCGCGCAGTCGACGCGAAAGATTTCAGACTTGATTATCAACGTGCAGGGTGAGGTTTCCAACGCGGTGGGCGCCATGGGGCAGGGCCGCGAGCGCGTGAAGAAGGGCGTGGAGCTGTCGGACGCCGCTGGTGAAGTGCTCAAGGGCATCATCAACAGCTCGCATCAATCCACCCAGATGGTCAGCGAGATTGTTCAAGCCACGGGTGAGCAGGTCAAAGACATCGCCCAGGTGGAGAACGCCGTGGGGCAGGTGAAGGCCATGGTGCGCGAGATCAACCGCAGTACCCATGAACAAGAAAACGCCAGTCGTGAAATCAACAAGCTCGTCGAGCAGATTCGCGGCTTGGGTCAGGAAGTGAAGGGCTCCACGCAAGAGCAGAGCAAGGAAAGTAAGCTCATCACCAACGCCATGGAAAACGTGACCACCATGATTGATGAAATCGTCGGGTCCACGGAAGACCAGGGCCGCGGAAGCGAGCAGATCAACCATGCGCTGCAGGTTTTCCGCGAAGTGACCAGCGAAAGCTCGATTCGCACCGAGGAACTCAAATCCATGGTGGGCACCTTATTCTCCCGCAGCCAGCAGCTAGAGCGCGAAATCGGCCGTTTCAACCTCGGCGAGGACGAAATGATGGACCCTTCCACCAATACGCTGGTTTCCGATCGCAAAAAGGGCGATTCCGAAGACGTCTAGGAAATCAGGACCCAAGACCTGTCCCGTCCCAATCCGGCAAGTTCCAAGCACCCGCGAACATTGAATTTTCTTTAAAAAATGGACCATTTTAGGCGGGCGCATCGCCTCGGCTTTCGCAATACTCCGCGCCTCGCGTCCCCATCATCTAGAGGCCTAGGATACCGGCCTTTCACGCCGGCGACACGGGTTCGACTCCCGTTGGGGACGCCATCTATGCTTAAAGCCCTTGGATTTCCAAGGGCTTTTTGTGTTTCTAGCCTGCCCGCACGCCCTCTTTGTACCACGGAGGGCCAATTTTGTACCAAACGATTGTTATCATAGGGGTAGCCAAGGTTTGGATCGGTTGCTGTTTCAAGATAGTTAAATGTAGCGTTCATAAATTGGTTGATACGAGTTGGGGTAAAACAGTTACCATTTTCATCTTTGAGAAAGCAAGTACCACCGCCTTCATCTTCATAGGGATATAAGGTTGAAAATTCGGATAAAGTGAGCGGTTTGTTTTGCTGTCCATGGTTTTTCATCCATTG
>PIVT01000040.1 GCA_003353845.1 Pseudomonadota bacterium
GGTGCAGGCGGTGCTATGGGCTCGGGCACGGGGGTAGGCATCGATGGCGCACTGGGAGACAAGATCCCGGGAGCACTCTCCATGGCCAATGACTCCCTGTGGCCAGCGGGTTTCTGTACGGGTAAGCCGAATTCACGCAGGTGTGCCTCTAGCCCTCCCGGCATGTCCGGATGCTCAACATAGGCATCGGCGCCGTAAAGATCATGAGCTGGACGGCGATAGCGTGACTGGTCGTGAACTTCGCCCACCAAAACCACTTTAATCTGACACAGGCTCTCATTTCGCTTCATCAATTCGCAAACTTGGAATCCGTACATCCTGGGAAGCATGGCATCGATAACAACGACTGCCGGCAACTTTCGCTGCACTTCCAGAATCGCCTCAACACCATCGTGAGTCAGAACAGCCGACAAGCCCCAACTGCGTAGCGTATCCACCGTTCGCTTCCCCACATCAACATTGGGGTCGGCGACCAACACAAGCTTTTCGCGGTCAAGAACCTCCTCGGGCTCCTCTTGGGGAGCCATCCTGCGGAGATTCGGTGAACTCACACTGGGCTGTACCGGCGCTGGAGGAGTGGGTGCCGGAGCCTGGACTGGAGCAGCTACCGGCTCTGGTGTTGGAGCAGCGACTTCGGGCTGCGGCGTCGGTAACACCACACGAAAAATTCCGTCGCAGCGTTGACACTTCAGCCGGATCCCTTCCTCCGGGATACGAGCTTCCTCTACTTGATAGCGGGTGCGACACTTCGGGCACGCTGCGATCATTCCATTTCCTCCAAAATCAAGTTTGCCATGCATCCTGGTCAAACTTGGGATGCCAATTTAAAACAGTTCCTACCAAGCCACCGGCAAGTTTACCGAGCGCTATTTCCTCTATCCCTGATCCCCGATCGCCGAACGAAAGACCGTCTCTAAGATGTCTTCCAATGAGAGCACCATGACAGGGGATTCCCCTGCGCGTCGTATCGCCCCACGAATCGCGTCGTAGCCTGAATGCGTTGCAAGCGCGGGAGCCGTCTCCAAAGACTGCACACTCGTCACCATGACCTCGGTCGCATTGTCTACGCGTAAACCCAGCACCATATCGTCGATGTCTACGATGACGATACGGGAGGTTCCCACTTCTTTCGCGGCCTCGCCTCCCAAGGCCAGCCCTAAATCCACAATGGGAATAAGTGCGTCTCTCAGATCAACCACCCCTTGGATCAAAGCAGGAGCCTTAGGCAATGGGGTGGGTTCTATCCAGCGCACAATTTCACGAATCTGCGAGACTTCGATGGCGTAGATGTTTCCACCCACTTCAAAGCAGCCCAGTTGGATCTCATTCTCCTCAAATGACATTTTGAGTTCAGCCACCCGTCAGATCTCCAAGACTCGATTAACATCCATTAGTGAAATAAATTCATCCTCGCGACGATACAATGCATACACAACATCGGTTTCACTCGATGCTGCCGGGCGCAGGTCAGATTCAGGGACGCGTAACACCTTCGTCACCTCGTCCACCAACAAGCCCGTGACACGACCCGAATCGCCATGCAACACAATAATCCGTGTTCGTCGCATAGGTCCTTCCGAAGGCAATCCCAAGCGAACGCGCAAATCGACCACCTCTACAATCTCTCCTCGCAAGGACACCACCCCGATCACTTCTTTCGGCACCCGTGGCACCGGCGTCAGCGGCCTCATGCGAACAATTTCACGCACGCGCTCCACAGGAATGGCGTAGGCCTCGTCCGCCAAGCGAAAGGAGAGCAGCTCGCAAATATCACTTTCGCCCTCACCCTCGGACTTCGCTTCAGCCGCGGCTCGTGCAATGGCCTCCCAGCGTGCGCGCTCACCTCGCCTGTCCATGGACTTTTCTGTGTTCGACGAATCCGTCATCTGAGATCCCTCCTGCGCAAGGTGTCTTCTACAATGGCAGCAACGTCCAGCACAAGAACGGCACCATGTTCTGAGATTTCCGTCGCGCCCGAGATCCCGCGCACCTCACCAATCGGGCCTTGGATCGGCTTGAGGACGGTATCCTGCTGGCCTTCCAGGCGATCCACAATCAACCCCAAACGGCTCTCACCGATTCCGATGACCACGACATATACCTGCTCAGCATCCTCAGCACGGGGCAACCCGAACTCGTCGCTAAGACTTCGCAAGGTGAGAGGTTCTCCACGCAGGTTGAGCAACTCTTGCTGCTCGCTGCTTTGAATCTCATTGGCATCAATCAGTAGCGTTTCCAACACAGCGTTGAGGGGAATTGCGTAAAACTGATCCGATGATCCGACAATCAAGGATTGAATGATGGCGAGGGTGACCGGCAGTGTCAGGGAAGTGACCGTTCCCTTACCCAAATCAGAATCAATGGTGACAATGCCACCCATTTCTTTGATGTTCTCTCGAACAACGTCCATTCCTACACCGCGGCCACTGGTTCCCGTCACTTCGGCACGCGTGGACAATCCTGGATGGAATACAAGATCGAGTATTTCTTTTCTCGTCAATTCCATGCCCGAAACAATCACACCCATCTTCTCTGCTTTGGCACGAACGGCCAGGGGATCGATACCCCGTCCGTCGTCCGTCACCTGAATCACAACATGATTACCGCGCTGAAACGCGTCGATCACAATTCGCCCTTGTTCAGATTTTCCAGCAGCAACGCGTTCGTCGGCGGCTTCAATACCGTGGTCAAAAGAATTGCGGACCAAGTGAACCAAGGGATCCACCAATTCCTCTACCATCAATTTGTCCAACTCCGTATCTACACCGTTGAGTTCCAGGATGACGTCTTTTTCGAGCTCTCGGCGCAACCGGCGAACGACACGAGAAAGCTTGTCGAGGATCTGGCGCAGAGGCACCAGTCTCAATTCCAATACGCTCGATTGCAGATCCTTCAGTTTCCGACTGAGTCCCTTGTAGGTCTTACCTAAATCTTCGCCCGCTCGTGCCGTCGCGGCATCAGCAGACAAGGTACGCACCGTCGCACCAATGGCACTTCGATGCATCACCAACTCACCGACAAGATTCATCAACTCGTTCAGTTTACGAATGTCAACGCGAACCGTATCGCTAACAGACTTGAGCGATGAAAATTCTTCTGGCACACGACCGCCATCCCCTGGCGGGGGCGGACTTTCATGCGGCGCGTCCTCTTCGTCGACCGCACTGGAGGTCGATTCCTCGTAGTGCACCGAGGATGAGGGAGGCGGTGCGGGAGCATCGGCCTGAACCAATAGCGAGGAGAGCTCCTGCTGATGCACAGGCGGGGCACAAATAGGTTCCGCCTTGGGTGGTTCAAGCTTTTCCGCCGGTGCAGGGGTTTCGGTCGAAGCAGCGCCGGTGTCTTCCGGAACCGCCGTCACCGAAGCATTCGGAGAATCGATGTGGCGAGTCATCGCCGGTGCATCGAGATCACTGGCCACAAGAAGCACAAACCTGATTTGCGAATCCGCGGCCGCTCCGGGTGAGGGCAGTGTAGAAATCACCTCGCCCACTTCGCGAATGGAGCTACTCAGTTCAGAGAGCCCCTCATCAAAAGAAAGAATTTCAAATGCGGCTTCCACCAGGAGAACGATGCGATGGCGACGAAGATTTTCATTGAGTCGATGTTCTTCGTACTCTGTGAGAGCACGCATCAGTGTCGGGTCTAGCAGCAAGCGGGGGACGCTTTGAGAGTCCTCCTCTTCTGTGCCTGTGCCACCGGCCTCCAAGTTCGCAATCAACTCGTTTATAGACGCGTTCATTTGATCTTCTTCGGCTTCATTGCCCAAGCTCGCCATCACTGTGCCAAACAGATCAATGATATTGCCGATCATACCAGCCTGCGGTGAATCCAGGGCAATACGGCCCAAGCGTAAACCATCGAGTGTATCTTCGAAGTGATGTGCTAGTCCTGCAATGGCGTCTAAACCAAACATCCCTGAGAGGCCTTTCAGGGAGTGTGCCGAACGAAACATTCCATTGATCAGATCTGGATTGACTTCGCCCCCATCGTGACGCTGATCCTCAAGATCGGCGAGGTCTCCTCGCAAGCGCTCAAGCATCTCCTCTGCTTCAGAGAGAAACTCGCTGTAAGCCTTGCTATCTCGATCGGGTCCGTTTCCGTTCGCCACCGGCTATCGCTCCTGCTTCGGTTGAGCAAGTAACTCCATAATGACGGAGCAAAATTCTTCTGGTTCAAAGGGTTTTACAAGATATGCGTCGGCTCCGAGTTCCATACCCTTGGCGCGATCACGCTCCGCACCTTCGGTGGAAACGATCACTAGAGGGATTCCACGGTAGGTAGCGTTGCTCTTGATGAACGACACCAACTCCAGACCATTGATGTCTGGCATATTGATATCAGTCACAATCAAGTCAAAGGGATCGCGTGGTAGACAATGCAGGGCTTCGAATCCGCTCGCCGCTTCCGTGATCTTGACCGGAACGTCGAGATCTTCAAGGGTAGAAGCTATAAGCGAACGCATAGTCGCAGAGTCCTCAACGATTAATACGTGCTGCACAACACTCTCCTCCATGCCAAAGGCATTCCAATTGCAGTCTTAGTTATCGGTCAAGCGGCAGTAGTCTTTAAGAAGAGCTGAAGCTTTTACAGGCCCGATTTCCCTTTTGACCTAGCCACTTCAAGTGACTATTCGCGCATCCGTGTCCTACGCTGTGCCTGAGGTCGGGTCTGAATCGCGAAAATAAGACGAAAGTTCTCTATCACGGGGGGCCAGAATGCCCTAGGAATCGGAAGGTTGCGCTTTCAACCCGCCAGCGAACGCATCAGCGCCTTGCCCAAACCAGCACATTTTGCAGAGGCACTGGAATCCTCCACCTCGCTGACCGAAGGCTTCTGAAGTACGGCTTCAACACTCTCCTGGATCGCCTTGGGGGTCGTTCCACTCACAAGCCCGATCACCCGGATCTTAGGGGCCATCTTGTGCAATCGGTTCACGAAACCCCGCATATCCTTGAACTCACAACTCAGGATGATGAGAGGTAACTCGCCCCGCTTCAGGTACTGACGAGTTCGTTGCATGGCGGGGTCCAGCTTTTCAAACAGGTGAATGGTTCGAACGCGATCTGACAGCGAGCGCTTGGCCCATTCCGCCACTCGGCGATCGCCATCGACGACGATGGCCACGGAAGGCAACGCTGCTGGCGGCGCCACCTTCGATGTGGATTCTAGTGGGTCGACGCCGGGCGTTTCTACAACTTCCACCGGCGGTACGGGGTTGGCCTGTTCTGGCACCGGCGGTATCGGGTCGGCCTGTTTCGGGCTCGTGGCGAACACGTCTTCGGACACCACCTCCGCGACGACCTCGGTAGACATCGCATCATTGAGAAGCGTACCCACATCCGCGAACTCTGATTCGTGCACAGAAACCACACTGACCGCGGCTTCCGGCTCGGCAGCCTCAACCGGCTCAAGCAGCGCTGCGGGCACCTCGACGGGCGTCTCAATGGGCATCTCAAATTCCAAAGGCGCGAGTTCTGCTGCTTCAAGCGTAGGCGCAGGTGCTGGGTCCGCCACCACGGGAGCCGCTTCCACTGGCGAGGGAGCAGCCGGAGTCTCGGCTCGTACGGCTTCACCAATTTCGGCAAAACTAAAGGGGTCATCGACAGCCACATCACTCACCGGCGCCTCTGCTATTGGAGCAGGACTGTCTGCGGGTGTAGACGTGAGCGATGTTCCGGGATCTGTCACCGCCGCTTCGTCACTGATCCGACTGCCTTCCATGGCCAAGAACTGAGCGTTGATGCCTTTGGCCAAAGCCAACGCCGGATCTTGAGCGACGTCCACCTCTTCCACTTCGAAGGAGAACTCACCGTCTGTCCACTGGAAGATTTCAAGAACCGCCGCTTCTACATTGCTACGGCGTAGTGCCTCGATTTTTTCTTCGGGGATTTGATGATTTCGAGCCAAGAGAATCTCGATGGCGGTGCCCGTGCTGGCAGCCTCCTGGAGTGCGCGTTGGTACTCTTCCTGCGCCAGCATGCCGCTAGACGCCAATAGTTCGCCAAGGCTAACCGCGCCACCTTTGACAAAACTACGACATATCAACCCATCGCTGAAGACGATAACCCCATCGCCCTTGGACGAGCGAAGGTTTAGCACTCCAGATTTGCGCGACAGGCTGATGATCTGCAGGATGTCGCCTAGACCCAAGTCGTCTAGGCTGCCTACGAGTCCCATCAATGCCCTCCATATCGATCCACTCCGCCTTTTTGGCGGAATCCATATATGAAAGATCGGCCAGCAAGTCGCGGACTTAAGAACTGGAATGCATTGAAAGGGTCTTCCCTGCAGATTTCCTGGTAGACAACCCCGAATTGGGGCTTGCCGGGGGGCTCTCGAGGGTAAAATGGGGGATTCCACGCAATTCGCGCCGCAGAGCATCCCGAAACCGCATTCGGCTCTCTCGATTCACTTTTACTTTTATTGCAATTGGGCCTTCGAGCTCTTTCAGGCCAGATTCCACCCGCCGAACCAGCGTTCGAGCCAACTCTGGCGCCACTTCCGGTGTCAGCCAGCTCTCGGGAAACGACAGCAGAATCCTTTTCAAGCGTAATTTTGCCAGCACTTCCAGCGCCTGCTCCAAGCCAACTCGCAACTGGGATCGGGGGGACGAAGCACTCTCGCCCACCCCAAGCACGAGTACGCGCGACGCTCCCATGCGCCTGTCTTGAACCGGAACCAGTAAGCGCTGGCCCAAGGCACCAGTGAGTTCCTCCTCCACCATCAAGGCGGATAACTGACCACACAGTCGCCAATCCACCCGGCCCGCGGCACCGCGCAGGGGACGCTCATCGGAATGGCAAAACAAAACCAAACATTCGGAGGCCAACTCCTCAACCGGCTGGGCGGGCACACTGAAAGTCCGGAATGGGTCCTTGCTCATGGAGAGGCCTCCGAAGTAGCCCTGGCCAAAGAGTCCAAGATCCCATTCACAAAACCGGGTGAATGATCGGCACCAAAGCGATGAGCTAAATCCACCGCCTCATCGATGACGATGGCCTTGGGCGTATCGGTGTGCATTAGTTCATAAGCGCCCAATCGGAGCACATTCCG
Source organism: Pseudomonadota bacterium (assembly GCA_003353845.1). Taxonomy (GTDB): domain Bacteria; phylum Myxococcota_A; class UBA9160; order UBA9160; family JADFDR01; genus GLO-12. The sequence goes on from PIVT01000040.1 coordinate 7,057, forward strand.
ATCGATCAGCGTCATGCGATCCACTCGCCAATTGGTCGCAAAGCTTTCAACCGCTTCATCGAGCGCTTTGCGATTCACCAACACACCGCGCACCAACTGCTCACTGAACTCACCGGCTCCGCGCGGAACTTCGAAGTGTTTTGCGACGCGCTGAAAATGACCTCGAATGCGTTCGTCAGAGGCCGGGTTCTCACTGTCATCCTGCATGGGTTCCAGTTCCATCGCGTACAAGACTTGCAATGCGATATCGCGCGAACGGTGCCTGGGCGCTTCTATCTCAGAGCTCACGCGCTCTCCCTTTGCCCCGCGCCTTCGACGGCTGGAGAATCTTTTAAGGCCCTGAGGAGATTGGCCATTTCAATGGCCACAAAGGCCGCCTCGCGCCCCTTGTCTCCACCACTGCCTCCCGTGCGCTCCAAAGCCTGCTCGATGTCATCGGTTGTCAACACACCAAAAGCCACCGGCACATCACACGCACGCATGATTTCGCGCACACCATCCGTCACACCATTGCACACGTAATCAAAATGAGGTGTGCCGCCGCGCACAATCACACCCAAAGTAATGACTCCGTCATAACGCCCGCTTTCGGCGGCAATTCGCGCGGCCTGTGGGATCTCATAGGCACCGGGTACCCATGCAACGTCAATGTTCTCGGCGCTGGCACCACATTCTTGGAGTGTCGCAACGCAGGACTCCATCAGACGCACTGTAATCAACTGATTGAATCGACTGACCACCACGGCAAAGCGCAAGCCCGAGGCATCCTGAGAGGTTGGATAGCTCTGTACCATGCCGTCACCCATTAACCTTTCCTCGCCTTCACAATGCCCTGCATACACAAGTCCGGCCCAAATCGTCGAAGCGTGCAGAGTTCCAACTCCATGGCTTCGCTCATCTTCTCGATCCCGAGGCTGCCGAGGGCTGGCCAACCATCTCCCCCGAGCAGTACAGGTGCTACGAACCAACTTACCTCATCGATGAGTCCCTGGCGCAACAAAGCTGCAGCGAGTTTCCCGCCACCCTCGACGAAAATTTCCGAGAGACCCTCCTGCGCCAAAGCCTTTAACGCCGCCACCAAGTCCACCCTTTGGTCTGCGGCAAGCGGAAGGCGCAGGACGCGCGCTCCTCCATCGAGGAGAACCTGCTCCGCCTGGGTCGAGGCCTCTTCTCCACAGAGCACCCAGCACTCCCCGGGATCGCCAATCATCTTCAAGCTCGGGGGCGCGGTTAATTTGGAATCGAGCAGCAAGCGCAGCGGTCGGTGAACGACGCGTGCGCCCTTGCGGGCAGTGAGCGCCGGATCATCAGCCAGGGCCGTGCCCGAACCCACGAGAATGGCATCGCAACGGCTCCTCATTTTGTGCACTTGGGCGCGCGATTCAGGCCCTGTAATCCAGCGAGAATCGCCGCTAACCGTAGCGATGCGCCCATCCAAGGAGGTGGCCAACTTCAAGCTGACAAAGGGGCGACCTTGCTCGAGCACACTTAAAAAGCCGCGATGCTGGGCTCGGCACTCGTCTTCTAAAACGCCCACTTCGACTTCAATCCCGGCGGCGCGCAAACGTTGAATGCCCTGCCCCTCGACTTCGGGGTTGGGGTCCAGGTGCCCGATGATGACTTTGGCGACGCCCGCCTGGATCAACGCCTCGCAACAAGGGCCCGTTCGACCTGTGTGGGAGCAGGGTTCCAAAGTGACGGCGACGCTGGCGCCGCGAGGGCTGTCTTCACCCAAGGCCTTGCGACAACGCGCCAAAGCAACGATCTCGGCATGATCCTCACCCGCCGGGCGCGTGTAACCACGGCCCAATACGTTTTCGCCCTTGAAGACGATGGCACCGACAGGTGGGTTCGGAGTTGTGCGGCCCGAGGCCTTGCGCGCCTGAGCCAGGGCAAGGCGCATGGCCTTTTCGGGCTTCACGAGCGCAAACCTCTACGAATCGTCACGCGACTCGGCATCGGAATCGCTCTTCTTATCCAGTTCAGAAAAAAATCGTGCATAATCCTCGGGACCCTGGAAATCTTCAAAGACAGAGGCAAAACGAGCGGCGGCAATGGCATCGATATTCAACAAGCCCTGCATGATGAACTCACCGACACAGTGGCTGCTCACTTCCTTTTCGCCTGTTTCTTGTAAGTTGCGTTCCAAGGCATCGATGAGTCGCCCGATGGCATTGGCACTGACTGGCCGTTTCGAGCAAGAGGTTTCAATGCTCTCCAATACCTTCTCACGAGAAAAGTCTTCGCGGCGCATGTCCCGCTTTACAATTTTGGGTGTCACCGCCTCTACACGTTCCCGTGTCGTAAAGCGGCGATCACAGGACTCACATTCGCGGCGGCGGCGAATCTCCATCCGGTCGGGACCCAACCTTGAATCGATAACTCGATTTTCTTCGCTGGCACAGAATGGACAACGCATGACGCTCCGCTAACTCTTCCATCGATCAGTGTACATGGGGAACTTCTCGCACAGACCGCGCACGTCACTCCGAATCGAAGCCAAGAGGTCTGTATCTTCCGGGTTGTCGAGTGCTCGGGCGATAAAGCCCGCAATCAACTCCATCTCTGCCTCGTTCATTCCGCGCGTGGTCAATGCCGGCGTGCCAAAGCGCACACCTGAAGTCACAAAGGGTTTGCGAGGATCGAAGGGGACCATGTTTTTATTGGCCGTGATACCCGCAGCTTCCAGGCAATTTTGCCCCAACTTGCCCGTAATCTCTTTTCCCACCAAGGAGAGTAAGAACACGTGGTTATCCGTGCCTCCAGAAACAATCTTGAAACCCCGATCACTCAACCCTTTGGCGAGGGCCTGCGCATTTTTCACAATTTGCTGCGCGTAGGTTTTAAAATCGGGTTGGAGCACCTCTTTAAAAGCCACAGCCTTGGCTGCAATCACATGCATGAGCGGGCCCCCCTGGCCACCGGGAAAGACTGCCATGTTGATGGGCTTCGTATATTCCTCATCGCATAAAATCATGCCGCCGCGCGGGCCGCGTAAGGTTTTGTGCGTTGTCGTCGAGTAGATCTGCGCCTTGCCCTGCGGGCTGGGATGCACACCCGCGGCGACGAGCCCGGCAATGTGCGCGATGTCCGCAAAAAGAATAGCGCCCACTTCATCAGCAATGGCACGGAACTTTTCAAAATCGATAATGCGTGAGTAAGCCGTCGCACCGCACTGAATCAACTTGGGACGATGCTCCAAGGCCAGGGCGCGCAGCTGGTCATAATCAATCTCCTCGGTGTCTTCTCGCACACCGTAGGGAACGATGTTGTACAACTTGCCAGAGAAGTTTACAGGGCTACCGTGCGTCAGGTGGCCACCGTGATCGAGATTCATACCTAGAATCGTATCCCCGACTTCGAGGACCGCTTGGTACACCGCCATATTGGCTTGGGATCCCGAATGAGGCTGCACGTTGACATGATCAGCGCCAAAGATCTGCTTGGCGCGCTCGATGGCCAGTCTCTCCACCTCGTCGACAACTTCGCAACCACCGTAGTAACGCCTTCCGGGATAGCCCTCGGCATACTTATTGGTCAGCACTGAACCCATGGCTTCAATGACCGCTTCAGAGACAAAATTTTCTGAGGCGATGAGTTCCAGCGAAGTCGCCTGGCGTTCGGCTTCACGCTTCAGGATGGAGGCGACATCGGGATCAAAACTAGAGAGTTGGTTCTTGAGGTGCACTTTCAACCTTCCTCCCGTTGGCAACGGGTCTGTTATTCGAGTTAGGGTCGAGTTAGAGAATCTATTTTTTCAATGCGCGCCTGGTGCCGACCCCCTTCGAAGGGAGTCTCCAACCAAGTCTCTACCAGAGGCCACGCCGACTCAAGATCGAGGCGGTTCCCCGAAAGAGCCAAGCCATTGGCATCGTTGTGTTGGCGCGCCAATTCGGCGGTCTCGACGTCGTGTACCAGGGCGGTTCGAACTCCAGGAAAGCGATTGGCAGTATACATGACCCCGAGCCCCGTCCCACAAATCACGATGAGCCGAGACACCTCCCCCTGGGCAAGTGCCCGGGCGGCCGGCGCTACTGTGTCTGGATAATCGACAGAAGCCGAATCGTCGGCGGGACCAAAATCCACCACCTCGTGCCCTTTCTGCTCAAGACGCTGCTTCAGGGCATCCTTCAGAACCACGCCGCGGTGATCCGTTGCCATGGCAATTCGTTCACTCATGGGTCTCCCTTCAAGATCTATCTGTTTGAGAGCTTTCCCCAGGAGAAAGTCACCCGTCCCAGCGCTTAAAAATCAAGCAGGCGTTGGTGCCACCGAAGCCAAAGGAATTCGACAAGGCGTAATGAATTTCTTTCTTCTGTGCCTTGTTGGCCACGTGGTTCAGTTCGCATTCGGGGTCTACGCGATCCAAGTTAATGGTCGGGGGCAAGAGCCCCGTCTGCAATGCTCGCACACAGAATAGCGCCTCTACGGCTCCCGCCGCTCCCAGCAAATGCCCCGTCATGGATTTGGTGGAGGAAACGGCCAGTTGATCCAGGTGCTCTCCGAACACTCTGCGGATCGCCCCGCATTCCAACCCGTCACCAGCGGGCGTGCTGGTCCCATGGGCGTTGAGATAGCCAATCTCACTCGGATCGATCCCTGCATCCGCCAAGGCGAGACTCATGGCGCGCCGACCGCCCTCGCCGTCCTCGGCAGGTAAGGTCACAAATTGCGCATCTGCCGAGGCGCCATAGCCCACGACCTCAGCGTAAATCTTCGCACCGCGCGACTGCGCTTCTTCCAAGGCCTCCAGCACCATGACTCCAGCGCCCTCGCCCATGACAAATCCATCTCGGTCCACGTCGAAGGGGCGGCTGGCTTTTTCCGGGTCCTCGTTACGCGTGGAAAGGGCTCGCATGGCAGCGAAGCCAACAACCCCCATGACATTCACCGGTGATTCGCAGCCCCCTACAACCATGACATCCGCGTCTCCGCGTTCGATCACACGCGCGGCTTCACCAATGGAATGAGCCCCTGTGGCACAGGCACTCACATGGCAAATATTCGGGCCGCGCAATCCGTGCTGAATGGAAACATATCCACCTGCCAGATTGGCGATGGACATGGGGATCATGAACGGGGAAACGCGCTTGGCGCCGGATTTAAGAAAAATCTTGGAATTCTCGTGAAGGGTCGACAGGCCGCCGATCCCCGAGCCAATGGCTGTTCCCGCACGGTCTCCCGCAGCGCCCTGCAGGCTCAGGCCCGAATCCTCCATGGCTTCTCGTGCGGCGGCCAGGGCGAACAGAATAAAGTCGTCCATGCGCCGCAGTTCCTTGGAAGTAATGTCACCGGCATTCACGTCTCCAGGGATCTCACCGGCAAAATGCACAGGAAGTTCGGAAACATCAAAACGTGAAATGGTTCGAATACCGGAACGCCCTTCGATGGCGCCTTGCCAGGTCGATTCGGTGTCCACACCCAGAGGTGACACACAACCCAGACCCGTAATGACGACACGACGGCGTTCGGCCCTTACAGAAGGCATGTCATGCCGCTCCGAGTTTCTCCTTCAGATAGGAGACCGCATCTGATACGCGTTGAATTTTTTCAGCATCGTCGTCTGGAATTTCGATGTCAAATTCCTCTTCCATGGCCATGACAAGCTCGACGATATCAAGCGAGTCCGCCCCGAGATCTTCAATAAAAGATGCGCCGGGAAGTACCTCGTCCTTCGTTCTTCCCAATTGCTCCATCACAAGATCTACCAGCTTATCTTCTAGTCCCATCCGAAAGAAACTCCCAACTTGTCCAACCCTTTTTGAGGGCCATTTTTCAACAGGCAGAGTAATACAACTCAACCCACACCAATTAAAGTTGTCCCCAAGCTCTACAGAGGTACCAACTTCCGTTACCAACGAACGGGCTTCATAACATTACTGGTTTTTATAATGGATAAAAGCCTATCGCGCCCTTAGAGCTAGTTGCTCTCCCCTACAAAAATTTGCGCTGCCTCGAAGTCAGCCAACGCACTCACATTCTGACGCGGAGTGCGTTTGGCAATCCGGGCAACCAAACCCGACAAAACAGCCCCAGGCCCCACCTCAAGAAAATGAGTCACACCATCGGCCGCCAACCGATTCACAATGTCAGTAAAACGAACAGGGGCCACGATCTGGCGCTCTAATAATTCGGCCACGCGCGAGCCCTGGCTGTTGGGGGCCGATTCCACGTTGCTCACCACGGGGGGATTTGGATCGGCAAACGTGTAACCAGCTAATTCTGAAGCGAATTTTTCAGCTGCTGGCTGCATGAGGGCACAGTGGAATGGGGCAGATACCGCCAGGGGAACGGTCTTGCGCGCGCCCGATTCTCGCGCCTTGGCGCAAGCTTGTTCTACGGCCTCAGCGTCGCCGGCAATGACCGTTTGAATCGGAGAATTAAAGTTGGCCGGTGTCACCACCTTGCCCGTGGCCGCAGCCGCTTCCTGGCAGGCCTTCTCGACGTTTTCCGCGCTGGTGCCCAAAATGGCCGCCATGGCGCCCTTACCCTGGGGAACCGCCTCTTGCATGTAGCGCCCGCGCAGGTGAACCAATTTCACGGCCTCTTCAAAACGCAGAGAACCGGTGGCCACCAAGGCGGAGTACTCGCCCAGGCTATGCCCGGCGACAAAGGCTGGTTTCAAATCGGTCTTCTCTTGAAAAGCGCGGTACAAGGCAATGCTTGCCGTAAGGATGGCGGGCTGACCGATCTCCGTTCGCACGAGATCCTCAGCGGGCCCCTCAAAAATCAACTTCGACAATGAAAAGCCCAAGGCCTCATCAGCAGCATCAAACACAGCGCGCGCGGCGGCAGAAGACGCATACACGTCTTGTCCCATGCCGACCTCTTGAGCACCTTGACCTGGAAAGAGTACAGCTAACATCGAGCGTTACTCCTTGTCAGTCTCCAACACCGTTCGCCCTTTGTAGGTACCGCAGTTCTGACACACGCGGTGGGGCAGTTTGGGCTCCTTGCACTGCGGGCAAGTGGATTGCGCACCCGCCTTTAATGCATCGTGACTGCGGCGCATGTCTCGCTTGGCGGGGGAAGTTCGTTGCTTGGGAACTGCCATGCCTTTTCTCCTTCGTTTCGTGCCTTGCGCAGTTTATTCTGCGCGCAGCTCGATTAATTCTGTTCTTTGCGCAGACTTTCCAGTACGGCAAAGGGCGAAAGTGGATTCGCCTTCGTACACGTACAGGACTCTGAGTTTCGATCGACCCCACATTGGGGACACAAACCGAGACATTCTTCTCGGCAAAGCGGTGTCGCGGGCAGGGCCAAAGCCAACAACTCGCGGAAAAAATCATTCAACTTTATTTCAGCACCTTTGTACCAACCGGTGCCGAGTTCATCACTCAAGCACATTCCCTCGGTCGCCAAAACAGCGGCGGCTTCCGGCTCCGCGGGCAGGCGATCACCCGCTGGTTCGAGAAGCAAGCGGAAGGGCTCCCGTATTTCTTCTCGATACTCCACCAAGCAACGACTGCACTCTAGCTCTAATGCGCCCCGAATCTCACCGTCAAAAAAGAGATCCTCGCCCAGGGTGTAGGCTTGCATCTCCAATTGAAAGGCGTCGAGCACCGCCTGGTCACCAATGCCCAGGGTCGCTCCCGTTTCCTGCCACCAAGTGAGCTCTGCCTCAAAAGTGTAGGGCTCGGGTGTGGCCTTGAGTCGATCGAGGAAGATTTTCATGACAACTGAGCTTCTCACTTGGGCAAAACACGCCCGTAAAGCGGCTCCACGGGATAGCAAAGGCGAGCTGGAGCTGCCAGAAAAGCCCTCATTTTTCGATACTTAGTAGTCTGGGGGCCAAAGACGCCTCCAGGGGCCGCCAAAGACGGCAGGGGCTGATAGACTCCCCCGCGCCATGACCAAACTCGATTCCACGCTTCGCACCCGTTTTGCCCCCAGCCCCACAGGTTTCCTCCACATCGGAGGGGCCCGCACGGCCTTGTTCAGCTGGGCCTACGCCCGCCGCTTCGGGGGTAAATTCATCCTCCGCATTGAGGATACTGACCGAGAACGCTCCACCGAGGAATCCGAGCGGGGCGTCATCGACGGACTGCGCTGGCTGGGTATCCAATGGGACGGAGAGATCGCCCGCCAGAGCGAGGCCAACGCTCGGCACCAAGAGGTCATCGAAGACCTCCTGACCGCAGGCAAGGCCTATCGCTGTATTTGCAGCCGCGAGGAACTAGAGCAACGCAAACAAGAGCATATCGCGCGGGGCGACAAGTGGACCTACGACCGCAAATGCCGCGATGAAGACTACGCGGCGGATTGCGGCACCCATGTGGTGCGCCTGAAGCTCCCCGACACCGGCATGCTCGGTTGGGTAGACGGTGTCTTCGGCGAAAGCGGCCAGGACGCCAGTGAAATTGGCGATGTGATTATTCGGCGCAGCGACGGCAGCCCCCTGTACCACCTGGCGGTCGTGGTGGACGACATCGACCTGGGCATCAATTTCGTGATTCGTGGCCAGGATCATCACAGCAATACTCCATTTCAGTTGGCCATCTACCAAGCCATGGGCGTCGAGCCCCCCCGCCTCGCTCACGTGCCGCTCATTGTCGGCAAGAACGGCAAGAAACTTTCCAAGCGCCGCGATCCGATATCCGTGCAGCAATTTCAAGAAGAAGGCTACCTGCCGGAGGCCATGCGCAACTGGCTGACTCGAATTGGCTGGTCTCACGGAGACCAGGAAGTTTTTTCCAGCGAGGAAATCACCCAAACGTTTGACTTGGAGCACGTCAATCACTCCTCGGCCCAAGCGGACTTGGAAAAATTGGTTTGGCTGAATCAGCACTACTTGAAAACCTTGCCCATGGACCAGATCCGAGACTATGTGCTGCCCTTTCTAGAAAAAGAGGTCGGTGGCTCGGTACAGTGGGACGATGCATTGGCCTTCTACATCGAGGCCGATCGCGAGCGCCCCAAGACCCTGGTGGAGATGGCCCAGCGCGCCAGATTCCTCTTACTCGATGACGACGCGCTCCAGATCGATGAGAAAGCCGCCAAGAAGCACCTCAAAGCGAATATCGCTCCCGCCTTGGAACAATTGAGGGATGCCTTTGCCGCCTTGGGGGCCTGGGATCACGAGAGCATTGAGGGCGCCTTCCAAAGCGTGCTCGAGCAGCAAAATCGAGAGCGCAGCGAAGAGCAGGGTGAAATGAAGATGGGGAAATTGGCACAGCCTGTGCGGGTGGCCGTAACGGGCGGGCCGGTCTCCCCCGGCATTCACGAAACGCTCATGGCCCTGGGCCAGGAGCGCAGCGTGACACGCTTGAGCAATGCCATCCAAGCGATTCGCGCACGGGCGTAAAATATTCCAACGCCGGCCTGGGGCCCTGGGTGAGGTAGACAGAAAGGCTTGGAATAGGTACACAGTGACGCTCGAAACGAGCTGATCCTCGGTCGTCTAATGGTAGGACAGCGGACTCTGACTCCGCCAATTGTGGTTCGAGCCCACACCGAGGATCCAGTCGTTCTGACTCCGTCAAGTCAAGTTGTTGTTCGATCCCACACCGAGGATCCAGCCCTTCGAATTATTTTATCTGAAAAGTAGCAAGTACAGGGGCGTTGGGCTGAGCACGACGACAATGGCCGCCATGGCCAGTGCTGGGCCAAAGCCAAAGGTGGCCCCCATGCTGCGGGTACTGCAGACCGACACCAGACCAAAGATGAGCCCCACCAACGAGCCCACGAAGATGGTCTCGAAGGTGCCAATCACGCCGACAAAAGCACCGATCATGGCCAGGAGTTTTACGTCACCAAAACCCAATCCCGGAAACCACACCCAGAAATCCAATGAGTCGGGGCGCGGAAGTTCTTCACCCTCGCCGGGCCAGTGCGCAAACTCGCGTCCCAAGGCCACGGACAGGCGTGCGTGCAGGAAGCCAACAATCCACAGCAGAAAACCTCCCACCGCGGCACCGAGCCATGAGAAGGTCAGCGCGTCCATCAGCGCAATGCCCTCCCAGAAATGCACCAGCGGAACCACAATAAGCCCAAAGACCAACCCACCGAGAGAAATGCCATCGGGAATGATCTGATGATCGAAATCAATGGCCGCCGCAGCGACCAAGCCTGCGATAAAAACACACCAAACAGGAGTCATGGGGCTGGCGCCATAGCGCAGCACCACTGCCATGAACAATAAACCCACGAGGCTTTCGATGACCGGGTAACGCAAGGAGATATGCACCCCGCAGCCGGCACAGCGACCACGCAGGAAGAGGTAGCCGAGAACGGGAATGTTTTCCCAAGGTCGGATGGGTCGCTCACAGGCAGGGCAACGAGAGGCGGGGAACATCAGCGATTCACCCAGGGGCAGTCGGTGAATCACCACATTTAGAAAGGAACCCACGATCAACCCGAACACCAAGCCAAGCCCGGCGAGGGCGCGACTCTCGACGAGCCATTGCCAGAACTCAGCGTTCTCTAGCACGCGGGAACCTCCGAAAGCATCCGCCTTCTGTGCTCGTCAGTTAAAATCACGTCGACTGAAAATCAACGAGGCGAGCATTAGCAATAGCGATAGGTAACCAAGGCCGTAGACCATGGGATAAAGAATTTGCGCCTGCGAAATTTCGAGCCCGTGTGTCACTTGCAAGGTCAGATCAAATGCAGCCAGGTCGGGGGCAATCCGAAAAATGAGTTTCGTCATCATTTGCATGCTCGGCACGTCGGACTGGCTTCCGATGGCCAGCAGATCGCGGCTCAGATGCCCGACCATGACGATTCCCAGTGTAAACATGGAAGAGAGCATGGGCGTGCTAAAGGCGGAAAACAAGGTTGCCAAGGCCACGACCAAAGCCAGTTCAAGCATGATCAAGCCAATGACCGCCACATACTCCAACCCAAAGGGTGCTCCGGATATCAAGGAGATGATGCCAAAGGCGATGGCCATCAAGACCACCTGCAACCATACCGTGATGACCAACCCACAGTACTTGCCGAGCAAGAACTCACTGCGCGAAGTCGGTTTGGACAAAATGGTGTAAATGGTGCGGCGCTCGACCTCTTTAAAGATCAGTCCCACTCCGAGAAAGATGGCGATGGCCGTGCCAAACAAGCGAATCGAGGCCAAGCCGACATCTTGCACAATCCGATTGCTGTCGACGTAGGACAGCGTCCCGATCAACAAACCCGATCCGATCATGATGAGCGCAAAGAACAGCAGGGTGTACAACACCTTGCTGCGAATGGCCTCAAGCAGTGTATTGGCCGCCAGTGTTCGAATACGTTGAAGTGCTCCCACCGAACTAACCCTCCACCGTGGACATGAACACCGATTCCAAGGAAACGCGGTGCGGGTTTACAGAAATCACCTCGCCATCACATTCCAGCATTTTTTGCAGCAAGAGCCGCACTTGTTTCTCCGGCACACGAATTTCAATGCGGCCTTTCAGCTCGCGATGCGTGCCTTGGCATTGCTCCGCCAGCTGATGGACCATCTCTTGGCTCACTCCTTCCAGCACGACATCCGTGGAGTGTTCAGTTTGACCCAGGAACTCGCTCACACTGCCTTCGTAGCGAATCTCGCCCTCGACGATGATCGCCACGCGATCACAAATGGATTCCACATCCGAGAGAATGTGCGAATTCATAAAGACTGTCTTTCCTTCACTTCGCAGGCGCAGAATCAAGTTTCGAATTGCTCTGCGGCCCACGGGATCCAACCCACTCATGGGCTCGTCAAGAAAGATCACATTGGGATCGTGGATGAGCGCTTGTGCGATACCCACGCGCTGTTTCATCCCTTTGGAGTAACCCCTCAGGCGTTGATCACCCGCAGCTTCAAGACCAACCCAGTGCAGTAATTCTTCGATGCGTGCCGGTCGTTTTGCCCGGGGCACCCCGGAGAGCTTGGCGTAAAAAGACAGCAATTCGCGACCCGTCAAAAACTCATAGAAATAGGGGTGCTCGGGCAGGTAGCCCACGTGCTGACGAAACTCATCTTCTGAAACATCGTGACCTAAAATAGTGGCCGAGCCTTCCGTCGCCGAAATCAAACCCATGAGTACCTTGAGAGTTGTCGTTTTCCCAGCACCGTTGGGACCGATGAAACCAAACACCTCGCCGCGCCGAACAGAAAAGCTCACCCCACTCAAGATACGTTTCTTGACGAGGCCAAATCCCGGTCGCACGTCCTTCACAACCCCTTCGACACGCACCACTTCCTCACACGATTCTTCCAAGGTCTGTTCAGTAGCCATTCCCATCCTCTCAATCTTTCCAATCGGAACGCATAAATCTTGCGCGCTCTTGCCCGTGCAGCTCATAGCGCACCAGGTATACCGATGACACAATGCGGCGCTTCTTATCTTTACTGAGGGTCCAGTGCCCCTCACCGCCCGGATGTGGTGGAAGCGCATGCAGCACTGGCGATTCACCGCGCAACAAATCCTCCACTTCTTCGATGTCCTTCCCGTTGCGCTTTTTATACTCTTCGCGGGCAATGTCCAAAAGGCGTGCCATGCGTTCCGTATCTACCTCCACTAACGCTTCCAGATACATTTCCCGCGCCGCCTCGTCTTCGACGGACTCGACAAATTGGCGCAAGAAACTCGCCGCGACATCCAAGCCGCCTTCGTCCGCCCGCAACTTGGCAACCATGCGTCGCAGGTAAATGGGCGCATCCGGCAGTTCAATGGCCTGGGTCAACACATCAGCAGCTTCACCGATTTCTTCCAGGTAATAAAAAAGATTGAAGGCCAGGTGGTAATAGGTGCGCCAGCGGTCGGGGTGATGCTCGATCCCTCGCTTCAGCAGGCGATTTCCCTCCAGCACCTGCGCCCTGCTGCTCACAAGCCAAATCGCTGCCGCGTCGTAGGGATGAATCACCCAGGGATCGATGGTGGTGGTCAAATCAATGTATTGACCGATTTCTTCGGAGAAAACTTCAGGATGATCCGTTTCGCCCACCAATTGCACGGACTGAATCCAGTAGTAGTCCGCCACCAGGGCATGAAAACCGAAGGTGGCCAAGCGGGCCAACTCCGGACGAAAAAACGCATGCCGATCCGCCTTGATTCGCGGATCGGTGGGGATTTGGTTCTGTGCAAAGATAACGAGCCCTGCCAGGCTCAGGGCGCACACAACGAGGGTCATGCGCTGCCAAAAAATTTTCTGATTCACGAAAGAGCCCTCTCCTCACGCAAAACATACTCGGTGCATTTTGAAATTGCACTCTCTATGGGTTTCTATAGCTATGGGTTTCTATAGCTGTGGGTTCTCTGGGGTCCATGGGATTTGCCACGAGGCGACCCGTGGCATCCCGCTTGCGAGAGCAACCTCTCCTAAGACAGTGTCAGGCCTTAAAACCGGCCAGCCGTGGCATTGCGAACCACCGTATCGTAGTGCACTTGCATTGTGACCGGGTCGACGACGGGACGAGTATCGATCCCGAGTCCTCCCATCACAGCCGACACAGCATCATCCCCATTCGACCCCTGGTGTGTGTATTGAATCACCGACAGCGAGCCATTGCCATCGATATCCCCATAGGCCATGGCTGTAAAGCAGTCCGTTGAGGTAGGGCACGCGGTCGAAACTTCATAGGTGAAATACACGGCACCTTTAACGTCAAAACCCAGGGGCTGAAAGGCCGTATAGGAAGGAGCATCCCAAATCATTTTGGCGGGCCCGAGCGGTGCGGCAGGGAAGGGAAGCCCGGTGTCTACATAGGTTCCATTGACGCCAAAATATTCCCGTTGAAGTTTTGCCATGATGTTCACCATGGAAAAGGCTTCTGAGCGTTTGGAATTCAACTGGAAATTCTGGAAGTGAGGAATCGCTATGGCGGCCAGGGTCCCCATAATGCCTACGACGATCATGAGTTCGATGAGTGTAAAACCGCTTTTGCGGCCACGGCCACCTGATCCGATTCTTTGATTTACTCGATCTCTTTGAATCATTTTAGTCTCCCCCCCCTCCAAATACTCTGATTGCGTCTCTCATTCATTTATTGCGCGCGGACGTTCAACGTCTCGCAGATCAAAACCATTTTCAGCATTCTTGTTATTTCGTTATCGGAAGAACGCGCTGAAACCTAAAAATAAACTGAATTGACGCCTTGCTTCGATTGATCCGTTATTTGAGAGGTCAAAATGCAAACGCGGCATGGAATGAGTCTCCACTCCATGCCGCGCTCATTTGACTTCATCTCACACATTGAACCAGACTTTAGAAGTACGTCTGACCCGAAGTGGTGTCACAAGGACCCACTGTCTTGAGCAAGGTTGGCGTCGGCGGAGCCACTGAGAAGTCATAGGTTCCAGTGACCGGGCAGATAGCGAAGACAGGACCCGGAGCCGCCGTCACGATACCCGTAGCATCCATCTGAGGCGAGATGTAACCGAAGTAGCTGTAGTTGGTCCCATCACTATCAAGGTCACCCCAAGCATCCGTGGAGAACGTCGTGGCAGGAGTAGCAGCCTGGATGGCTACAGCGTAGGAGTAGTACACGTCACCAGCGGGTTCCCAACCGACGAGGTCGAAACCATCGCGAGCGGCGATCGTGTTGTCCCAAGGCATTTTCCGACCATCGGGATTAGCTGCGGAACTCTGAACATTCGCAACATAAGTACCGAACTCAGCGTAGTAAGCATCTTCAGCCACAACGATGGCCTTCAAGTTAACCTTGGCTTCAGAAGTCTTGGAGCGAAGCTGGAACTTCACGAAGTTAGGAATAGCAATAGCTGCCAAAATACCAATGATGGCTACCACGATCATAAGCTCGATCAGAGTAAAGCCGGACTCTCGTTTGATCCGTAATTTGTTCATCTGGTGTCTCTCCCGTTTTAGTATTGTGTAAAGCCACAATCGAACGTCGGGAATCGGTTGGGCGCCCTGCCCGCTGTCTGTTTTTGCTGCAGCGAGCTGCAGCGACCCAGACGTTCGATTCATCGATTGGCTCTTGTTAGAGCAACCGCAATGCCAAGTGACTCAATTGCTTGTCTATGCTTCGGCAAAGAACGGGACAACCTTAGGAATTCGGACAATTTTTAATTTTTGCATTTTTTTAAAATCGGCTTTGTTCAACGCTGTTCAAGAGACCCAACCCCTTCGGAGTGACAAAATTTGGTCCCCAGCGCGTCACCGGGTGCCATTTTTCGTCACTTTCAGGACGTGCTGTGCCCTGTGGTTTGCCTGTATTGCCCAGTGCGACAGGTGCTTGAAAAGCCGCTAGCGAGCCGCTAGGGTGCCCGCCACGCTCCCATCGTCTAGCGGTTCAGGACGCGGCCCTCTCAAGGCTGAAACACGGGTTCAAATCCCGTTGGGAGCACCATCATTCCCCTGGTTTTGGGTTTTCTTCTTTTCACCCATTTCTCAAGGTTCCCATGCCGTTTCCAGGCCATTTGCGCCAATAAACGGGTATTTTTGGCAAACATCGGTATTAATCGGCAGTTATTGGCAAGAGGCACTTAAATGTCCGGAATCAAGGTCGCGCTGCTGGGTGTGGGAAATTGCGCCAGTTCCCTTGTCCAGGGGATCCAGCTCTGCGCGGACCAGGGGACTCAGGCCTGCACGGGCCTTCTGCACGAGAACCTCGGCGGATATCTGCCTTCGGACATCCAGGTGGTGGCGGCTCTGGACATCGACCGCCGCAAAGTGGGGCTGGACCTGGCCCAGGCCATCTTCGCCCCACCCAACTGCACCACTGCCTTTTATCCTGATATCGCATCCACCGGGGTCAGCGTGCAGCGCGGTTGCACCTTGGACGGCGTTGCTGCGCATATGAAGGAGCAACCCGAGGCACGCAGCTTTGTCTTGTCGGACGCGCCCGAACCCAGCCGCGAGCAGGTCGTTCAACTCCTGATGGAGGCCCGGGCCGAGATCGTGGTCAATTTTCTGCCCGTGGGCTCGGAGCGCGCAACGCGCTTTTACGCCGAGTGCGCGCTGGAGGCTGGAGCCGCCTTGGTGAATTGCATTCCCGTATTCATCGCCAGCGATCCCCTTTGGGCCCAGCGCTTTGCCGACAAGGGGCTGCCCGTGCTGGGTGACGATATCAAGGCGCAACTGGGTGCCACCATTACCCACCGCACCCTCACAGATTTGTTTGCCAAACGCGGCGTCGTACTCAAACGCACCTACCAACTCAACACAGGCGGCAATACTGACTTTCTCAACATGAAAAGCCAAGACCGCTTGGCCTCCAAGAAAATTTCCAAGACCGAAGCGGTTCAGTCGGTAACCGAGACACGCCTGGCGGATGAGAACATTCACGTGGGGCCCAGCGATTACGTGCCCTGGCAGCAGGACAACAAGGTTTGCTTCTTGCGCATGGAAGGTGAAGGCTTCGGCGGCGTCCCCATGAATTTGGAACTGCGCTTATCCGTGGAAGATTCCCCCAACTCGGCAGCCATCGTGATCGACGCGATTCGCTGTTGCAAGTTGGCCTTGGATCGCGGGCACAGTGGTTCCCTCAACGCGCCCGCCGCTTTCTATATGAAGCACCCCCCGGAGCAGTGGACGGATACTGAAGCCTACGCCTTGACCGAAGCGTTCATCTCCGGGAAGGCGGAAGCCAGCGAGTCTTAAGGAGTGGGAGGCGAGGGAGGAGGTGTCAGGCGCTCTTGCCATTTTTTCAAGGCCCAATAATCGACACTCCCCAGCAGGAAGCGCAGCAGCCTGGCACAGAGACTTCCGGGGCGAGCCACCAAGGCCGAGGCAAAATCAAGTAAGACCGGATGCCCATCGCGACCCAATAAAATGTTGGTGCGGTGGCGCAAATCCAAATGAACTACGCCACGCGCGTGCATCTCTTCAATGGCCTGCCTTAATTCCTTGAGAAAATCCGGGCTCAATTGCTTCGCCTGACGTCGATTCACATAGTGACCCGGGCGATACTCCAATACAAAGGCTTGAGCATCTAACTCGCCAAAGAGGCGCGGTACCGCAAAGTGCCCTTCCAAGGCGCGATAAGCGCGAATTTCTCGACGATTGATCCAAGGCCCGAAGAGAGAGCGCACCCAAGGCGCGCGGGGGGAGAAATCTTTTACGACGACGACACCGTCACCCGTCTCAACGAGAAAGACATCGGGGTTGCGAGCGCGCCCGCGATTGAGCACGTGCACGACGCGCTCTTGCAGATTGGCACGCGTCACGTCCCCCATGGATGAGGCCGCAGGCCATACTTCTTCCGGATCATGGGTTGGACTCACTACGACCTCCCGAACGTCAGGCGGGAGAATAAACAGCCGTGCCCCAAGGAGCAACGTCAGGCCCCGGTTCCCTGTCATTCAATGGAGTTATTGATCAGGCCTGCAACAGGCTTTCGAGCTCGGGGGATTCCTCCAACAGCGAGCGTCGCATGCGATACAGATTCGCCTTCACCGCATCCTCCGACTTTCCCAAGGCCACTGCAATGGAACGAATGGATTGGCGACGGAAATGTTTCAGATGAAATATGCGCCGCTGCAAGGGGGTGAGTTCGCTGGCGATCATTTCTTCGCAGTGGGTGAGCATTCGGCGCGCCTCGACCTCGCGATCGACTTCCGGCCGCTTCGATTCCACTTGGCGGCTGGCCTCACCCTCCAAGGTTTCAAAGATGGGTCGCTCTTTGCGAAAGCGTCGGTTTACCTTGTTGCGCGCAATGCCGAAAATCCACGAGAGCAGCGGTGATTCCCCGGAAAAACTAGGTAAGGAGCGCGAAACCGCGATGAACACTTCTTGCACGACGTCTTCGGACTCCGCGGTATCGTGCAATCGCTTGAGCGCAAAGGCGTACACGCGAGGAGAATAGCTCTCGTACAACATGGCGAAGTGGTCGCCGCTTCCGGCGAGTATCGCCTCGACGAGCTCTTCCTCGCTGGACCAGGGCTCAGCCTGACCCGTATGGCGCGCACGTGGCAACTCTCGCGGCTTGGTAGATGAAATTGCCTCAGTTGCCTTTAAAACTACCGGCAGTACATCGCTGGGGCCTTGCAAATCCACGGACTTCTCCTCTTGTGTATGAACCGCGCTGTTTGTGCAACGCAAGCAACAACAAGTAGGAATTTGCAAAGCCAGTGCCATCTATCAGGAAGAGGCAATTCAGGCGCACTGACGCCTGTTAGATGGGCCGGATGATAGAGGTTCTAAAAGTGGGGGTCGGGAGGTGAGCGCGGGTCCTAACTTGTGGAAAAGTAACGTTTTTTACCCAATTTATCCCTCTGATGACTCACGGGGAGAGGGCCGACTGGCTGTGGCGACAAACTTCCGCAGCGCTTCGTAATCCACAAGCGCCATTTCATCGGGTTGAAAGCGCAAACCAAAACCGGAGTTCGGCCCCTGCTCGCTGTGCGTCACCACACCACCCACGCGAATCATGGCCGGATGACTGGGGATTTCAAAGAGCAGGCGCGCCGTGCTGCCGGCGGGCGGAGGGTCATCGGAATACAGATACATCCCTCCCTCGGAAACATCGCAAGCCGTCAAGAAGACCTGGCGGAAGGTATCCTCGTAGCCAATCTCCAACCGAACGGGCACACGAGCAAAGCCACGGCGTTCGCGCACAACCAAGTCAGGCTCACTCCCGACTTCCTGGCTTACAATTTGCCCGGTACGATCCACCACTCATCTCCTTCTCGTTCCCAGCGATCTTCACGAATATGGGAAACCGTCCACCAACGTAGGGGAAAGCTATTATCCCCCCTAAAGTGAATGCGCGCACGGGCTCTTCCGGGTCCATCGATAAAAAATTCTTCAACCTCTACAAAGAAGGGCTCAGTCCGTTCGAAACGGTCTTCCCGCAGGGACTCCGCGAGCTGTGCGTAGTAATCTGAGAACTGTCCGTGGTCGCGAAAGGCCGCCCGCAGGAACTCATCTTGATAGGTCATGAAGCTGTTCACACGTCGATTATTTAAAGCCGTATAAAAACCCATGGCCCGGTCGTAGAACAAGGTGATGCTGGGGTCCCTGGCAATTTCCAATCCACTTGCCGGTGTGATCGCCGGATCGCTGGCACAGCTCAAGCACAGCAGGCCTGCAAAAATAGCCACAGCTCCAACTCTCACAGCGCTGTTTGCCCACGCACCTTTTACACACGCGCTTTCTCGACTCATTTCGACTCTGCCTTCGTTGTTCGTGGAGTTTGTGCTCGCATTAAAAAAAGCCTCAATTCAACCGCTCTGGAGGAGTTTTGCTTCCACCGCTGCATGCGCCGCTGCCAAGCGTGCCACGGGCACGCGATAGGGAGAGCATGAAACATAGTCCAACCCGTTTTCCACACAGAATTTCACGCTAGCAGGATCCCCTCCGTGCTCTCCGCAGATTCCGATCTTCAAGCCGGGCTTGGTGGAGCGGCCCTTGGACACTCCCATTTTCACAAGCTGGCCCACTCCTTCTTGATCGATGGAGACAAAGGGATCGCAGGGAAAAATGCCCGCTTCAATATATTCGGGCAAAAAGGACGTTACGTCGTCACGGGAAAGCCCATAGGTCATCTGGGTGAGATCGTTGGTCCCAAAGGAAAAGAAATCAGCATACTTGGCAATCACGTCAGCCGTGAGCGCCGCGCGGGGCACCTCGATCATGGTGCCGATCAGCGGTGACAGTTTCAGATCACGGTGCTGCGCAGCCACTTTCGCAAAAGCTCTCTCCGTCACTTGTCGCAACTCTTGTAGCTCGGTTTGGCGTGCCACCAAGGGGATCATGATCTCGGGCAGGACATCGACCCCTTCCCCCATCACTTCAAAGGCCGCCTCGGCGATGGCCGTCACCTGCGTCTCATAGATCTCGGGAAAACTGAGGCCCAAGCGGCAACCACGATGACCCAACATAGGATTGGCTTCCGCCAAGGATTCGATGTGGTTGCGCACGTGCCCTTCATCCAATCCGGAGGCCTTGGCAAACTCGCGAATCTCATGCTCGCGATGAGGCAAGAACTCGTGCAGCGGTGGATCCAACAGGCGAATGGTCACCGGCAGACCGTCCATGGCGCGGAAGATCCCGGCGAAGTCACTGCGCTGCATGGGAAGTAGTTTTTCCAGTGCTTTCCGGCGTGCCTCTTCATCGTCGGCCAAAATCATCTGGCGCACGACCAGAATACGATCGGCTTCAAAGAACATATGCTCCGTACGGCAAAGGCCTATGCCCTCGGCACCAAACTTACGCGCCAGGACCGCATCCCCCGGCGTATCGGCATTGGTGCGTACTTTCACCGAACGATATTCGTCGGCCCAACTCATGAGTTCCCCGAAATCACCACCCAACTCTGGGATGATCTGTGCGACGGCACCCAAGATCACTTCACCGGTGCTGCCATCCAAGGTGATGATGTCGCCTTCGCGAATCAGCGCGTCGCCCAGGTGCATTTCGTTCTTGGCTTCGTCGATCATCAAAGCACCGCACCCCGACACGCAACAAGTACCCATGCCACGAGCTACCACGGCAGCGTGGGAGGTCATCCCCCCGCGCACGGTGAGAATGCCTTGCGCGGCGTGCATTCCGTGAATGTCTTCGGGTGAGGTTTCTGTGCGCACCAAGATCACTTTGTCACCTGTCTTGGCTTTGGCTTCTGCCACATCGGCCGAAAACACAACCGCACCGATGGCCGCTCCCGGAGATGCGGGCAAACCGCGACCCAGCACTTTTCGAGGGGCCTTGGGATCCAAGGTGGGATGCAAAAGTTGATCGAGAGAACTCGGATCGACGCGACGTATGGCATCTTCCCGAGAAATCAATCCTTCATGCGCCATGTCCACAGCAATGCGCACCGCCGCCGCGGCCGTTCGTTTGCCAGTGCGCGTCTGCAGCATCCAGAGCTTGTCGCGCTCGATGGTGAACTCAATGTCTTGCATGTCAGCGTAGTGTGCTTCCAGGCGTTTATAAATTGCCTCCAACTCGGCATACGCTTCAGGCTTCTCTTCCTCCAAGGAGGGCAACGCCTCAAATTCCTCGCGCCGGGTGCTGGAATTAATCGGTTGTGGCGTGCGGATGCCCGCAACCACGTCCTCGCCCTGTGCATTGGTCAGGTATTCTCCGAAGAAAACCTTCTGGCCCGTAGAGGGATCGCGCGTAAAAGCCACACCGGTGGCGCAATCTTCACCCATATTTCCAAAGACCATGGCTTGCACATTCACCGCCGTTCCCCAGCTATCGTCGATGTCGTGGAGTTTGCGGTAAGTGACAGCACTTTTTTTGGTCCATGAATGAAAGACCGCGCCAATGGCACCCCAGAGCTGCTGCATGGGATCCTGCGGGAAGGGTTGTCCGTACTCTTCGGATGCAATCTCCAGAAATTCCCCAACGAGTGTCTCTAAATCCGAAGCAGGCAACTCCGTATCCTCAAAGACACCCCGAACGCGCTTCATATCGTCCAAGCGACTTGCAAAACGGTCCATGGAAACATGCAACACCACGTCGCTGTACATTTGAATAAAACGCCGATAGCTGTCAAAGGCGAAGCGCTCATCCGCCGAATCCGCCAAGCCGCGCACAGTTTCATGGTTCAACCCCAGGTTCAACACTGTGTCCATCATGCCCGGCATGGAAGCACGGGCGCCTGAGCGAATGGACACCAGCAGTGGGTTGGTCACATCGCCAAATTTCTTGCCCATGATTTTTTCAACGCGACCCAGCGCCGCCATGATTTCCGCTTGAACCGGTTCCGAAACCGAGCCTTCCTTCACGAAGTCCAAGCACACCGCTGTAGAGATCGTAAATCCAGGCGGGACGGGAATGCCCAACGCCGTCATTTCGGCCAGATTGGCGCCCTTGCCGCCGAGAAGGTTCTTCATATCGGCGCGACCGTCGGCCTCACCATCACCAAAGAAATAAACTTGCATAGTTTCCATTCCTGCCTGTACGGAAGTAGACATTGCGCTTGGCGCGTCTACTCCCACGGGTCCGCTTCGATGCGGATTCTCAGATATTCTCCCACCTCATCGATGGGAACGCGATCCTGGGTCATGCTGTCGCGCTCACGCACCGTCACCGCGCCGTCTTCCTCGGAATCAAAGTCATAGGTGACACAATATGGCGTTCCTATTTCATCCTGGCGGCGATAGCGCCGACCGATATTGCCCGACGCATCATAAGCTGTGTTGAACCGCTTGCGCAGATTCTCTGCAATGACCTGTGCCGGCTCCGACAGCTTTTTCGACAAGGGCAGCACAGCGACCTTGATGGGAGCGAGCGCCGGGTGAATGTGCAGCACCGTGCGCGTCTCACCCCCTTCCATGGTTTCTTCTTCATAGGCATCAACCAACACGGCCAGACAGGTTCGATCAATCCCCATGGAAGTTTCCGTACACATGGGCATGAACTTTTCCTTGGTTTGCTCATTCGTCACGGACTGGTCCTTGCCCGAAAACTCTGAATGGCGAGTCAGGTCCCAATCGCCACGATCGTGTATGCCTTCAATTTCTTGCCAACCAAAGGGGAAGAGAAACTCCACGTCGCGCGCATTATTGCAGTAATGCGCGAGTTCATCGTCGGCGTGGGCGCGCAGACGCAAGTTTTCTTCTTTAAAGATGCCCTTGTGGAAGCGCTCGCGTTGATCGAGCCAGTAGTCGAAGGACTTGTCCTGTTCCGAAGGATGGATGAAGTACTCCATTTCGGCCTGTTCGAACTCGCGCGACCGGAAGGTGAAATTGCGCGGCGTAATTTCGTTGCGGAAGGCCTTTCCAATTTGCCCGATGCCAAAGGGAATCTTTTGCCGAGCCGTTTCTCGCACACGCTTAAAGCCAGTAAAGATGGATTGGCAGGTCTCGGGCCGCAGGTAGGCATCGGCGGAAGCCGCGACCGACGCGCCAATCTTGGTGCTGAGCATCAAATTAAAATCTCGGGCTTCTGTGAAATCGTGCTCGGAGGTTCCCTCGCGAGAATCACACGGAGCCACACCCTCCAGGTGGTCAGCCCGGAAACGCTTCTTGCAGGCCCGACAATCCACCATGGGATCGGAAAAGCTCTCCACGTGACCGGAGGCCTCCCAGGTGCGCGGAGCTGCAATGATGCTGGTGTCGACACCCACAACATCGTCGCGTCGACGCACCATGTACTGCCACCACAGCGCCTTGAGGTTGTTCTTGAGTTCGACGCCCAAGGGTCCGTAGTCCCAAAAACCATTGGCCCCGCCATAGATTTCACTGGATTGAAAGATAAAGCCGCGGCGCGCACAAAGAGAAACCATCTCTTCCATACTCACGGACGATTGTTGCTCAGAATCAGGTGCTGCAGCCATGGGACATTCTCACTACCAGGTAGGGTTTAGGAGGCAAATCGAGCGCCCGAGTATCCTGCCGCCCTCTTGGGGTGTCAAGCGATGCTGCGTCGCGCCGGGGAGAGAATCTCTTCGAGGAACGATTCTGTTTTCAGCTCTAGTCCCAAATGAAAATGTTGAAATCTCTCAATAATCTCCTTGGCTTCCTCCAAAACCTCGCCCCCCAGGCGCAGGCGATGCAATTGGTCCAAGGAGAGCGACATCCCCTGCTCCAAGCTGCGCAGGGTTCCAGCATGCACAAGTAAGAACCCCTCCTGCCCTCGCCGACAGTCCGGGCATACAACGCCCCCTTCCCCGACGTGAAAGGCGATCTTCCCCTCTACCGGACCAGCGCTACCCGGCAATTTATCTTCCCTTCCACAGCGCACACAGCGGTGGAACAAGGGGCTTAGCCCGAAGGCCTTCAAGCTGTGCAACTGCAGCAAAATGTACCAACGCAGGTCGATGGTCTTGCTTTCGACCAGCTGAAGTACACTAAGGGCATAATCAAACAGGGGCTGCGCATCCGGGGCCGCCATGCCCTCCGGCACCAAGCGGTCAGCCATTTCCAGGAAATGGCAGCCGAACCCGAAACGGCTGAGCTCGGTTCTCAACCCACTAAAATCATCCAGCAGAGAAGCTTGTTCCAAGCGCAGCATGCTGCTCGTTCCGGACCGGACGCCCTGAAAGCTCACGTAGTGGAAAAGGTCCAGGGCCCCTGAAAAACGTCGGCGACTGCGTTTGGCCCCCCGAGCCATGGCTGTAATGCGGCCAGAGCAGGGCGTTAGCATGTGCAAAATCCGGTCAGATTCACCGAAGTCGACAACGCGCAGGACGATGGCCTCACTCCGCAATTCCACCACCTCACCCCTCCTCGCTCGGATCACTCATTCGAGAGAGTTCTCCGGCAGGAGATCTGGTGCAGAATCCGACGGGACAGGTTCAACAGAGTTGAGGGGAGAGAACGACGTCTTGGAACGGACGCCGGCTTGCCTGGCCAAATCTCGCACCGCATCGTGCCGAACCCAGACGTCCTTGGGCTGTTCCATGGGAGCTGCCGTGGGTTCCCCATCCTTGGGCAACCAAATGCCAGCCACCAAGAGCACAAGAACAAGCGCCAACAAGCTCCACTGAAAATGGCGCGAGAACCGAGTGCCTTCGGACTTTGTCGTGGCGGGCTCGGATAACATCAGCAGGGTTGTCTCTTCCGGGTCCAAGCCCAGGGCCTGGGCCACCGTTCTCACAAACCCGCGCGCAAACCCATCGTCTTCCCCATCAAAGGCACCCGCTTCCAGGCGCTCAAGCGAACGTTTGGGAATCCGCGTGATATCCTCAAGATGGTCCAGGGAATACCCACGGAGCTGGCGTTGGCGCGCAAGGTAATCGCCGATGCGAAAAGGCTGCCCTTCTTCAGCGCTGGGGTGAATAGCTGTGCCATTCTCTTCACGCCCCTGAGAATCCGGTTCTTCACTGTTCACGCCGCCACTCCGTCAATCCGTTACAAAAGGTCGAATCCCTGCCCTTGCCCTCTTTTCCCCGCGCACACGACAGGATAACTTAGCGCTCCTCACGCACGGAATATACTGTCTAAGACAAAGCCCTTACCATGAGTTCGTTCAAGATCATTACAGATCACTAAAAGATCGACTCTGCATAAAATGAAAAGAGAGGACTATCGTGGCGACCAAACGGGTCGAAGAAGTCAACGACATCACTATTCGTTTCTCCGGAGACTCCGGAGACGGCATGCAATTGACCGGTATGAACTTTACCGAGACGACTGCTTTGGTCGGAAACGATGTCTCCACCCTCCCAGACTACCCCGCTGAAATTCGCGCACCGGCAGGCACCCTGGCCGGCGTATCGGGCTTTCAAGTCCATTTCTCTTCCAGGCCCTCCCACGCGCCTTCGGATTACCTGGACGCCTTGGTGGCCATGAACCCCGCCGCGCTCAAGAATAACATCGGCGACGTGTTGCCCAACGGCTTGGTCATTATCAACAGTGACTCTTTCAAGAAAGCCAACCTGGTCAAGGCGGAGTACCTCGAGGATCCTTTGCCCGACCTGCGCGAAAGATTCCAGGTCATTGAGATCGCCATAACCAAGCTCACGCGGGAAGCGCTCAAGGACATTGATCTTTCCTCCAAAGAGAAAGACCGCTGCAAGAACATCTTCGCCCTGGGTCTTACCTATTGGCTGTACAACCGACCCATGGAGTTCACGCAAACCTGGCTGAATCAGAAGTTCGGGAAAAACCAGGCGGTGTTGGAAGCCAACCTCACAACTCTCAATGCCGGGTACTTCCTGGGCGAGACCTTGGAAGCCCTACCCGTCTCCTATGTCATTCACAAAGCCAAGATCGAGCCGGGCACCTATCGCAATATCATGGGGAACCAAGCGACGGCCATGGGCATCGCCGCCGCCGGACATCTCATGGAATGCGATGTCGTGTTGGGCGCCTATCCCATTACGCCTGCCACGGACATCTTGCAGGAGTTGGCGAAGTACAAGCACTTCGGCGTAAAGACTTTTCAGGCCGAAGACGAAATCGCCGCCGCAGGCATCGCCGTGGGCGCCTCCTTCGCGGGTAAACTGGGCGTGTGTACCACCAGCGGTCCCGGCTATGTGTTGAAGCAAGAAATCGTCAACCTGGCCGTCATGACCGAACTCCCGCTGGTCCTCATCGACGTGCAGCGCGGCGGACCTTCCACGGGCTTGCCCACCAAGGTGGAGCAGAGCGACCTTCTGCTCGCGCTCTACGGTCGAAACTCGGACAGCCCCATGCCCGTGCTCGCTCCCTCTTCGCCAGGGGACTGTTTTACCATTGTGCTCGAAGCCTTCCGCCTGGCTGTAAAATACATGACACCGGTGACCGTGCTTTCCGATGGATATCTGGCCAACAGCTCGGAACCCTGGAAATTGCCCGAGATCGAATCCCTCGTGCGCGCACCGGTAAAGCATCACAAAGACGCCGAAACCTTCTCTCCCTACAAACGCGATCCGGAAACCCTGGCGCGGCCCTGGGCACCTCCGGGAACCGCAGGCTGCGAACACCGCATCGGTGGCATTGAGAAAGATTATGAAACCGGCGATGTGAGCTACGACAACAATAATCATCACAAGATGATGGAAGTGCGTGCCGCAAAGATCGCCGGCATGGTACGCGATATTCCCGACCTGGAAATCAACGGGCCTGAGAGCGGCAAGCTACTCATCGTCGGATGGGGAAACACCGAGGGGGCCATCAACGAGGCCATTAAGGAAGCGCGTGAGGAAGGCATGGAAGTCAGCTCCATTCACCTGCGCCACTTAAACCCGTTCCCTGCCAACCTCGGAGAAATCCTCAAAGGCTTCGAGCGCATTGTGGTTCCCGAACTGAACATGGGACAACTGGTTCACCTGCTGCGGTCTGAATTCCTGGTGCCTGCTGAGCGTTACAGCAAGGTGGCGGGCCGTCCTCTCAGAGTTCACGAACTATTGAAGCACATCACTGATATTTTAAAGGACGAGGCATAAGGCCATGGCTGAAACCATTCAACTCACCCGCAAAGACTTCGTCAGCGATCAAGACGTGCGTTGGTGCCCCGGATGTGGGGACTACGCCATCTTGTCCTCCATTCAAAAATTGATGCCGGAACTCGGCGTCCCCAAGGAAGACATTTTGTTCATCTCGGGCATCGGCTGTTCCAGTCGCTTCCCCTATTACATGAACACCTATGGGTTCCACACCGTGCACGGACGCGCCCCTGCCTTTGCCTCCGGTGCCATTGTCAGCAATCCCGATCTATCCGTCTGGTTGATCACGGGCGATGGCGACGGCCTGTCCATCGGCGGCAATCACTTGCTGCACACGCTGCGCCGAAATTTGAATATGCAAATCCTACTCTTCAATAATCGCATCTACGGACTCACCAAGGGTCAGTATTCACCGACCTCCAAAGAAGGTACCAAGGCCAAGACCACGCCCGATGGTTCCATCGATCATCCAGTGTGTCCGGCGACCTTTGCCCTGGGCTCAGGCGCCACCTTTGTGGCACGCACCGTGGACACCGACCTTAAACACATGTCCATGGTTTTCAAGCGCGCTGCTGAACATCCGGGGGCGGCCTTTGTCGAGATCTTTCAAAACTGTGTAATCTTCAATGACAAGGAATGGGAAGAAATCGAAGATAAGAAAACTCGACCCGATGCAGCCTTGAAATTGGAACACGGCGAGCCTTTGGTGTGGGGCAGCTCCGGCAATCGCAAGGGCATCAAGATGCGCAATGGCATCGTCAGCGTCATTGAGCTGTCCGACGATGACGATCCCGCGGAGAAGGGCATCCGTATCCACGACGAAAGAATGCCCACTCCGGGCTACGCCACGATTCTGTCGAGCTTGACGCGACCCGACTACCCCATGCCCATCGGTGTTTTGCGCGCAGTGGAATCTTCCGTATACGAGGACGATCTCATCGGGCAAATCGATGCCGCCAAAGAGCAACGTGGTGAGGGCACCCTCGAAGACTTGCTTTACTCGGGCGATACCTGGACGGTGGAATAGATCCCTACTGAGCTGTTGCTCTAATCAGATTTAGAAGCACGCTCGGTGACGGCTTGGCGCGAAGACTCCAAGTCTTCGTAGTGCTCGGGGTGGAGGCGCATGAACAAGCCTTGTGCGTCGGCGCACAGGCGATCCCCGTCATATAGTTTTCCCGTGGTAAAGATGCGGCGCCCTTCAACGCGATCAAAGGTGCCGACCAGACGCAATTCCGTGTGTAGCGGAGTGGGTTCTCGAAAACGCACCGTCAACTTCCCCGTCAAACCCGGTTGACCCGACAGGCTCTGTGTCGTGCCCAGCAACTCATCGAAGATGGCAGCCACCAAACCGCCGTGCACATGGCCGGGCGGCCCTTCATAGGCCCAGCCAAAGGTCACCTTGCCTTCGACACGTTCTTTACCTTCAATACCCCGATCAAGAATCTCCAGGGTCATCGGAGGCGCGAGCGGGCTGCAACTTCCCCGCACAGGGGAGTGCTCATAATAAAAAGATCGGTCGGGAGTCGAGGCGCCCTTACCAAAAGACTTCCGACCCTCGCGCTCGGGCAAGTTTTCCAGAGCGGTGGTTTGCTGCCCGAGTACTGCGGTGAGCTCAGACAAGACTTCCTGAGACAATTCACGTTTGGTAAGGGCCTCGATCAACCTGCGCAACAACGCGGTTGCCTGCTCTCTTTCTTCGACGAGGGCCCGGTTCGAGTTAGCAGCATCGGA